>UQNC01000022.1 GCA_900542175.1 uncultured Collinsella sp.
TGCCTCCCTTTTCTCGAACCTTAATTTCAAAGTCCAAGAAATGGGATGCAGTTCATTTTGACAGGTTTTATCTGGTCAAACGTCATGCCGCCACGATGACTCAGCCGCGGTCCCAAAACGTCTCGATCTGTAACAGTTAGAGCCCATTTTCCGGTCTATCTGTTACAGATCGAGACATTCGAATCCCCCTCAAGGGAAAATCTCAATCTGTAACAATAACTCGGCAAAATCGATCCCAAATGTTACAGATTGAGACAAAGGAACGGCGCAATTCGGAAGTATTTCAATCAGTAACACCTAGCCCACTTTAAGCGGTCCAGTTGTTACAGATTTAGACTAAACCGGTAGACAACGAAAGCGGCAACGCCCGTAATGGACGTTGCCGCTTTTCTATTGAGAAAACTACTCAGTTTTCATTACTAACCACCACAATGGGGACGGGCACCTTCGCGGTGGTTTTGGCCTTAGCCCGTCCCTGCCGTTAGACCGTGACGACGTTGTCCATTGCCCGGTACTTGGCGGGGACCTCGCCTGCGGTAATAATCGTTGCATCGCGGAAGTCCGCGAACTTGACGGGCGCCACCATGCCAAATTTACTGGCGTCCGAGATTACGAAGCGCTTGGCCGTATGGCGCATCGAGATACGCTTTACTTGCGCCTCCTCGATATCGGGCGCCGTGAAGCCCTGCTCGGCGGCAATGCCGTTAGAGCCCCAAAAGCCGCAGTTGAAGTTGTAACGGTCTAAGGTTGCCAAGGCATCGGGGCCAACGAGCGCCTCGGTCTCGGGTTTGAGCTCGCCGCCCAGCACCACGGTACGCATGCCGCGCAAAGCGAGATGCTGAGCATGGAGCACGGAATCAGTCACATAGGTGACACCTTCAAGGTGTGGAAGATGCTCGATGAGCCTGAGCGTCGTCGAGCCCGAGTCGATGTACACAAAGCTCTCGGGCTCCACCAGCGCCGCCGCACGGGCGCAGATACGTTCCTTGTCGTCGTTATGGAGATCGCTGCGCTCATTAAGCGTTAGGTCGCGCGTCACGTGCGCGCGCTCAAGGCTCGTCGCCCCACCGTGCACCTTGGCGATACGGTGTGCGCGATTGAGCGTCTGCAGGTCGCGCCGAATGGTAGACGCCGTCACGCCCAGGGCCTCAGCAAGCTCCGGTACGGTAACCGAGCCCGTCTGCTGCACCATCGACACGATTGCGTTGAGCCTATCTTCCGCAAGCATCGCTTACTCCTCCTCGGGGTACACGACTCCCCAATCGGCGCGAAACTTGGTCATAAGCTCCATAACATCAGAAGCATAATCCAGAAGCTCGCGCTTGGAGTCGTCGCCGGCAACGGCCTTCTCAAGATCGGCCATCTCATAACACAGGGCGTAAGCCTCGGTGCCTGCGTGGACCTCCTCGCGGTGGCCGTCCGCAGTCCACACGATGGTCGCGTGATCGGCACGCGGATATTCGTTGACCTCGATGTAGCACTTGTCAAAGCTGATGACCGAGCGCTTGGGCTGCTTGGAGTGAAGCGTAAGGCTCACGACGCCCAGCTGCTGCTCGGCATTGCGGCAGACGATGCCGCCCGCAACATCGACTCCAGTCTCGCAGGTGTTGCCTAGAGACACGACCTCGGCGGGCTGGCTCGCCATAAACAGGCGCATGACGGACAGGGCATACACACCAATATCGAGCATGGCACCGCCGGCAAGGTTGCGATTGTAGAAACGGTTGGTCAGGTCGCCGTACTCCTTGTAGCTACCAAAGTTGAGCTGAGCGAGGTTCATGCGGCCGAACTCGCCGGCATCCATGCGGCGACGCAGCTCTTGATACAAGGGCATGTGGAGCACCGTGGTAGCGTCCATAAGGACCACGTTGTGCTCGGCGGCAATGGCACGGGCCTCATCGAGTTCAGCGGAATTGAGGGTAATGGCCTTCTCGCAGAGCACGTGCTTGCCGGCTGCCAGGGCAGCGCGCAGATAGGTGATATGAGTGTTGTGCGGGGTAGTGATGTAGACGGCGTCGATGCCAGGATCGGCGTAGAGGTCCTCAACCGTGTCGTAGACCTTCTCGATGCCATACTGCTCGGCAAAAGCCTGAGCCTTGGACGGCGTACGGTTGGCGACGCCCGCAAGCTTGCGACCGGCAAGAGCAAGGGACTGAGCCATCTGGTTGGCGATAACGCCGCAACCGATGACGGCCCAATGGAGCTCGGGAGCCGTAAAAATATCGTCGGGGAACGGCTTGTCCTGGACCGAAGCGAACGCTGCTTTGGCGGCTGCCGCGGCGTCGAGCGGAGCCTGCTTGGAATCTGCCATTATGTGCCTCCTGTGTCATAGAACGCCTTGCTTTCTGACAGCTCTATATTCGCACAAACACGCGCTTCTGTGCGCGTTTTTGCGTATCTCACCGCTAAACGGTCATTTTTGTCCCGTAAACGGCGCATCTATACGCATATTCACGCAATCCCACGCACGTAAATGCGCACAAATGCGAACCGGTCATTGCTCAGAGACAGGGGCTTATGCTTAGAACTCAAAAGACAGGATGATCCGCTTCGCCTCGTCGCTCATGGCGCGCTGCAGCTCTAAGGACCGTCCCAAACTGCCGACAGAAAAGGAACGTTCCAAACTGCAGACAGAAAAAGAACGTCCCCAGGCGCCGGCATTTCAAGAGCACTCATTTAAGTCTGTCCCCAATGAGTGGGAGTAATCAGAGACCCTTTGCGAGGGAGGCCGGACGTGGCCTTCCTCGTTTTTATTCATGGACTTTAGTCCGTGCCGCGCGGCACGCGCGGCATAGAAAGCCACCCGCTCAGCGGGTGGAGGCCAATTTCCGCTACGCGACAAAAACCTTCCCCCTAGCATGAGGATTGTTCAGGTCATCATACTAGGGGGAAGGTGATTGCTGTGGCCCAGAAAGCCAACAGCTTCGCGCACACGAAATGGCTGTGCAAGTACCGCATCGCACCGAGGCCAAGCTCATCGCCGCCATCGTCGAGAAGCACCCCGAGGTGCGCTTTGCCGCGAGCCGCACCTCGGCCCACGCCGACCTCTACGACCGCATGGAGCAGGCCCTGTGCGAGCGCGTGGCCAACGCGGTGGATGTCGTCCGCTCCGACATCAGCCCCGCGCTTCTTGTCCACACCGGTCCAAACCTCGTGGGTGTGGCGGTCCAGGGACTCTAGTGGAGGCGGGGCGTCCTGCCCCAAAAACAAATGCAAAAGACGAGCACTTCTTGCCGCTCAATTGGCAAGAAGCGCTCGTCTTTTCTTAACGCGTTGTATGGCGGAGAGAGCGCAAGTTACGCGAGCGCCCTTCTTGCCAGCTCGGCCGCGCCGAGGATTCCTTGGTCGCCGCCGCAGCCCGGGGCGCAGATGTAGCTCTCCATGTCCTTAAGCTCGGCGGTCTGGATGTAGCCACCCAGATATTCGAGGGTCTTCTTGCGGACGATGCCGTAGAGCTGCTCCTGGTGCATCACGCCGCCGCCGAGGACGATGCGGCGAGGCGAGTACATGAGCACGAGGTTCGCGCACATCTGCCCCAGATAATCCCCCTCGAGCGCCCACACCTCATCGTTGTCCGCGAGCTCGGCCGCGGGCTTTCCCCAGCGCGCGGCGATGGCGGGGCCGGAGGCGAGCCCCTCGAGACAGCTCGCGTGGCTCGGGCAGACGCAGCGTCCCTCCTCGGTGGGACGGGTCCTTACCAGCATGTGACCGGCCTCGGGGTGCAGCATGCCGTGAAGGAGTCTGCCCGCGCACATGACGCCCGCGCCCACGCCGGTGCCGATGGTCACGTAGACGGCGTCCTCGAGCCCCTTGCAGCAGCCGAAGACCACTTCGCCGAGGCAGGCAACGTTCACGTCCGTGTCGTAGGCCACCGGAATCCCGAGGGCGTCGGCGAACGCGGCGCGAAGACCATGGCCTCGCCACGCGAGCTTGGGCGTCTGGAGGATGGAGCCGTAGCGCTCGTCGTTGGGGTCGACGCAGGTCGGGCCGAAGGCGCCGATGCCCAACGCGTCCACATCGCGGGCGGTGAACCACTCGATCATCTGCGGGACGGTCTTGGCGGGCGTAAGCGTCGGGGTCTCCATACGGTCGAGGACCTCGCCGTCGCCGGACACCACGGCACAGACCATCTTGGTCCCGCCGGCTTCGAGGGCGCCGAGCCTCATTTGCTTTTCGCTCATGTGATCCTCCTTACAAAGGGACGCCCGCAGTCATGGTCAACCGCGGGCGCCCATAACGTTGGCTTGTTTCGAGGCGACCCTACCTGGGCACGCGGTCCTGCCTTGCGGCAAACGGGGCGAGCACGGCGTGCGGCTCGCTTTGGTACCAGTAGGCGACGGTGGAGATGTCGTCCTCGCGCTCGTAGAGCTTAATGTCGTCGTTGCCGAGGTCCTGGAACGTCACGCGCAGGTCCTCCTTGAACGAGATCGGGTCGGGAAGGTGCCACCTGTAGAGGCCGTGCCTGGGCAGCGCGTCGTCGTTAGTCGCGAGCATCGGATTCGGGTTCGGCTTGCCCGCGCTGAAGCGGTCGCGCGTGGCGTCGCGCGTCGAGCGGTACGGGTAGCCGGCGAACAGCGTGTTGAAGCACTGCGCCTCGGGCAGCGCGTGGGGCGGCCTGTCGAGGAAGGCCCAGGCACCGCCGAAGTAGTCCTCGGCTCCCGTCGAGGTGACCGTGGGGAACTCCTCGTCGCCGTCGAGGAAGAACTTCATCTCGCCCTCGCCCCACCAATAGCGCTCCAGGGCGCACAGGGCCATGTAGGTGCCGACGTAGTAGCCCTTGCCGCGCACGCCGTCGAGCACGGTGTAGTCGACGCCCCTGCGGGTGCTGCGCTCGCGGTTAAAGCGGGCGTGGAAGTACATGGCGTCGTCCGGCACGTCGGTGAGCGCGTAGTTGAACGTGTAGAAGATGTACTTAATGAACCCGGGGTGCTCGCTCGTAAGCGTGACCTTGGCGTGCTTCCTGAAGGGCATCTCGAAGTAGCAGTTCATGCCGCCCGTCGGGTTCACGCAGATGGGCATCGAGTTGACGATGGCGCGCTCACCGAAGCCGTTGCAGAAGAAGTCGCCGACAGGGCACTCGACCGAGGGGGTCTCCTCGTCGTCCCAGTAGAAGCGCAGCACGAGGTCACGCATGACGAAGCTGCCGGCGGCGGTCTTGTCGGGGACGGTCATCCAGATGTGGCGGATGATGCCGGGGCCCTCGATGTCCGCGAGCGTGATGGTCTCGCCGGACTCAAGGGGCACGCAGCACGAGCCCTTGCGGCCGACGCCGAGGTGGCTGGCCGACATGGCGGCGCGGCCCTTCTCGCCCGTGATGTTCTCGGGGGTGATGGCGCGGCTTTCCTCACCGCCGTGCATCCACACGTCCTTAAGGAACTCTCTCATCGTCGACCTCCTCTATTCGTCGTCGTCGCACTCGGCGGAACTGGCACCGTTCACGTAGATGATCTGCTGGCGCGCCTCGTTGACGAGGGCGTCGAAGTCGAGTTTCTCGTCGGGGCGCGCGAGCGCGACCGTCATGGCGAGCGGGAGGTTGACACCCGCGATCACGTGGATCCGGTCGGAGGCGAAGCGGGAAAAGCGCTGGTTCACGCTGCCGCCGTACGCGTCGGTGAGGACGACGACCTCGTCAGTGCCCGAAAGAGCCGCCTCGACCGCCGCGTCGAGCCCCTCGCCGTTGTCGTTCACGTAGGCGCACACGGCGTTGACGGCGTCGCCCTTACCCGTAAGGAACTCGAGGGTGTCCTTGAAGCCCTGGGCGAGAAGGGAATGGCTCGCCACAACTATCTTTCTCATTGATTCACCAATCTCTTGGGTCGAAGCTAGGCGAGGATGCCGGCGGCGGAGGCGACCATCGCGAGGACGATCACCACGAGGATGAGGGCCGTCATGCTCGCGTTCTTCTTGGTAAGAAGGTAATACGCGCTTCCCGTGATGGCGGCGGGGATCATGGCAGGCAGGATCTTGTCGAGCAGCGGCTGAATCTCCATCGCGACGTCGCCGAAGCTGAAGCTAATCGGGCAGGTGACGCCGATGACCGAGGCGATGAGGCAGCCGACCACGGTGAGGCCGAGCACGGAGGCGGCGGCAGTGAGGTTGGGAAGCTTCTCGCTGAAGTCGGTGACGAGCTTCACGCCCTGCTTGTAGCCGAACTCGAGGGCGTGCATGCGGACCCAGAAGATGGCCAGGATGAGCGCGAACCAGATGCCGGCTCCCACGGGGTTGCCCTCGATGGCCATGTAGGCGGCGATGGAGCCCATGATGGTCGGGATCATGGTCATGAGCAGGGAGTCGCCGACGCCGGCGAGCGGTCCCATGGTGCCGATCTTCAGGTCTTGGACGGCGTCCGCCGCCGCTAGGCCGTCGCGCTCCTCCATGGCCACGCAGGCGCCAAGGATGATGGCGGCGAGCCAAGGCTGGGTGTTGTAGTAGCGGAAGTGGTTGTTGAGCGCTTGCTTATAGTCCTCGTCGTTCGTGTAGATCTTCCTCAGGACCGGCGAGAGGGCGTAGGCGACTGAGGCGCCCTGCTGGGTCTGGTAGTTGAAGGTGCACACGCTCATGAGCCAGCGCCAGTTCGCGTTGCGCAGGTCCTTCTTGGTGACCTTGTAGCCGGAGGGCTTGCCCTCGGCGACGGCGGTGATGTTCTCGTTTTCCATGGTTACTCATCCTCTCCGATGAAGGCGTCTGCGGAAGCGTGGGCGGCGAGCTCGGTGTCCCTCTCGGCACGCTGGTAGAACGCAATCGCGAGGGCAACGCCGACGATGGCGGCGCCGATGATGGGCACGTTCAGGAAGGCCGAGAGGAAGAAGCCGGCGAGCAGGTACTGGAAGTACTTGGCGGTTGGCATGTAGCGGAGCAGCATGGCGATACCGACGGCCGGGAGCATCTTGCCGGCGAGGGTGAGGCCGGAGAGGAACCACTGGGGCATGACCTCGAGGAGCCAGTTGACGGCGGGCTGGCCGAGCGTCACGGAGACAAAGACGGGCAGGGCGGCGCACAGGCCGAAGAGCGCGGGGCAGACCCACAGGATGGCGTTCATCTGATTGAACTTACCCTCGTTGCAGAACTTCTGGGACTTCTCGACGACAAAGCCGTTGAGGATCTTGGCGACGACGTCGAGCTGGATGCCGAGCATGCCGACCGGCAGGCCGATGGCGAGGCCCGTGTCGGAGCCCAGGGTCACGCCGTAGGCGGTGGCGATGATGGCCATCGTGCCGTAGTCGGGAATGGAGGAGCCGCCGAAGCCCGCGACGCCGAGCTGCATGAGCTGAATGGTGCCGCCGATGACAAGGCCGGTCTTCCAGTCGCCCATGACGACTCCGGTGATGAGGCCCCAGAAAACGGCGTAATTGACGAAGATCATCGGGACGCCGTAGTAGTCCACGTGCTTGATGAAGGCCAGCAGGGTCAAAAGGACGACCTGCAGGATAGTGAAGTTGACCATATTTCCCCCTTAGATGAGGTCTGCGACGGAGACGGGCTTGTCGGCGGGCACGAACTGGGCCGTCACCTTGACGCCACGGGCGATGAGCGCCTTGTAGCTCTGGACGTTCTCGGCGGAGGCGTAGGCGCGCTGGGTGAGCTGGATGCCGTCCTCCTTGACGAGCGAGCCGCCGACGACCAGCGACGGGAGCTCGACGCCCGACTCGACCAGGCGAAGCATCGTCTCGGGCTCCTTGGCGATGACGAAGACCTTCTCGCGGTCGTACTTGCCCGCGGCGAAGTTCTTGAGCGCGGTCTGCTCGGAGATGATCGAAACGGCCATGCCCGCGGGGCGCGCCATCCTCATGGTGGACTTCAGGACCTCGTCGCCGGCGACCTTGTCGTCGATGACCATGACTCGGGTCGCGCCCGACACCGGGGCCCACTGCGTCACGATGATGCCGTGAAGCAGGCGATTGTCGATTCGTGCCATAACAACACTCATGTTTGCTCCTATCAAATGAAGTTTTACGTTCGGTACTGCCTCGGCGCTATCCGGATTCGCGCCGGGCAAGGGGTTATCGGATTATTGAGGACGCGCGGTCAGCTTGCGGCGGCGCGGGGAAGGTCACTCGTCGAGCAGGAGGTCCGAGGAGCCGAGGCGCTCTTCTCGCGCCGGGGCGGCGCTCACGCTTATGTAGTCGAAGACATATGCGATCTCGCTTACGGGAACCTCTACGCGATAGCGCGTCGAGATGCTCGAGAAGCTCTGCCTGAAGGACTCGATGAAATCGGCGCGTTCCTCCTCGAAGCGGTCCTGGCCAACGTAGGTCTCAATGGGGTTTCTGGTAACAAGGCGCTCGACGAGACAGCAGAGGTGAACGTAGAGCCCAATGATGGCGTTGCTGCCGATCTTCTCGCCTGTCCTGCGCTGAAGCTCGTGCACGGCGCTCTCGATCTCATGGAATAGCCGCTCCGGGTCGAGGATGGTGATGGAGCGGATGACGTTCTGCAGCGTCATGTTCGAGAGCAGCTTCTCGTGGAAAGAAGAGAGCTCGGAAGCGTCAAGCCACCTGCCGAACACGGCATCAACCTTAGAGGCGGACGCCGTCGACATGATGTCCTCGAGGGCGACGAAGGGGACGGAGGCGACCCCGGGGTCTCCCGTGCCGATGACGGCGCAGACGCGGTGCTCGGAGAAAACGGCGCCGTTCGACCCGTTCGCGACGAGCTGCTTGAAGGGCCTCGTGAGCAGGCGCGCGCCTATGGTGCGCGGGAGGCTCTGCGAGACGAGCTGGCGTATCCTCTCCGCGGCGTCGACCCCGGACTCGGAGCAGAAGACGATGGCGTCCTCACGGTTGACGCGCTCGATCACCTTGCAGTGCGTCACGCACGCGGCGGTCGCATCGCCAAGAACCTCGGCGATGGACTTGCCGCCGAGCAGCCCGACCCCGATCTCGAGCGCAAGACCGGTAGAGACGTTGTTCACCACGCCGATAGTGGAGTCGGTAACGTTCTCGAGGGCCTTATAGGCCTCCTCCAAGGAGCCCATGTCGACGAGGAACACGACCCCGGTGCAGTAGGAATGGCGGTCGACGAGGCGCTGGAGCGGACCGACGATGTCCTTCAGCTGCTGGTCGTAGGGCATGTCGACAGCCTCGTACACATGCATGCCGAGCATACGGTTCGCCGCGTCGGCGATGCTCGTCGCCGTTGAGTAGCCGTGGGACAAGATGACGCAGAGCGTCCGAAGGGCCTTCGCATCGCGAGACTCCGATGCGACGCACAGCGTCAGAAGCGTCTTCGTGAAGTGATCGAGCGAGATTCCCAGCGCCCCTTCCACGTCTGCGGCGACCTGATCGGAGACACTCGAGGCAAACGGCAATTCGGAGGTCACGGCACCGAGGAGATGGGAGATTTGCTCCGCACAGGCAGACTTTCGCTTAGCCAGGCCGATACCCGGCCACAACTGCAGGCAAATCTCCTGGGCCAGTAGAAAAGCGACCTTCCTCGAAAGCTCGATGCCATAAGAAGAGCCTGCGTCGGCAAGGACCGCGCCCACGACGCGCTCGAAGGCGCGCGACCTCGAGGAGGCGACGCCGTGGTCGAAGATCAAGTGATCCTCAACGCCGCGCACAGCGGAGACAGCTTGCGAGACAAGCTCGGAGACAGAGAGCTCCCCGGCGCAGAATCGCTCATCGAGGGAGCACAGGGCATCGAGCGCCTGCTCGACCGGCCCTGTGCTCTCGGCGGCATCCAGAGACGCGTCGATCAGAACGCCATCGTCGGGCTGTTGATCGATCTGCGCGGAGGAGAGGAGCCCGCTGGGAAGAAGATACGGGCGAACGACGACGTAGTCGCCCTCGCGATTGAGGAACGCTTTGGCGCAGCAGTTCGTCACGCAGGCGCGCAAGCCGGCGATGTTATCGGAAAAGTCCGCGTTCACGAGGCAACGGTATGCGCCGCGGCTGATCTTCACATCAGAACCGATTCGGCACCCCTCGCTGCGCAGGAAGCTCAAGATGAGATCCTCGCGCTCCTCGGGGGTCCGCTCCTTGAGTGAGGGGACGCGGGCACAGATGGGCATTTTGCTGTAGGCCGAGGAAACCTTCAGGTCATCGGCGGAAAGCGTCGTCGAAAGAACGAGGCGAGCGCGCGGCGCATCCTGGGAGGCATCGAGCCCGAGGGCCGTCGCAAGGCAGTGCTCCATCGCAGAGGGAGAGAGTGCCTCGATGCCGTTGACAAAGACCACACCCCCGCGCGCTTTCGCGATCGACTCGTCAAGAAGCCCGTTGAACGAGGCGGCGTCCGGGACCCCGGCGCAGTCGATGCGCACATAGGAGGAGTCGCGGGACAGCAAGCCCTGGTTCTTGCCGTACTCGTACACAAGGCGAGAAAGGAAAGACTTACCGACACCCACGCCGCCGCTCAAGAGGATGGGCAGGCCAAACGGAGGGTACTGAACCGCAGCCTTGCACTGCTCGACAACGGAGCTGAGGCTCATGTCGAAGCCCACGGCACGCGCGAAGTCGCGGTGATCGGCGATTCCCGTCGCCTGGATGAGGTCGGCGAGCGAGGCGTACTCGCTTGCAGAGAGCTTTACCTGAAAACGCTTCTGGAACGCGCGGCGATGAAAATAACGGACAGGCCTGCCCGCCACCTTAACCACAAGACCGGCGCGAACAAGGTCGTTGAGGTACTGGCTCGCCAGGCTCCTGGAGATGATGAGCGTCTCGGCGATGTCGGAGGTGGACAGACGGGCAAGGTCGTCGAGCGAGACGGCAGAGGTGAGGGCCTCGAGATGCTCGAGAATCCTGTCCCTCATGTCGACGGGTTTCTTTGCCAAGCTGTCCTGTGTGGTCTTGTCCATGACTTCTTACCTCCTCGTACAAGGAGTATAAGGGGAGAACAGAGAACGGAAGGGGGCGCGTGGGGGAATCAACAGCTCCGAGGAAAAGTCCACCACTTGAGGGGCAGAAAACAACGGCCATTGAACATTCAGGGCCGACGCTCAACACTTCGTCTCGACACTTCGCTTTGGAAAGGGCCCGGCGCGCCGGGGTCCCAACATAAAGAAGGGCCCCGGCGCGCAGGGCCTAAAGCTTAACCATGCGCGCGGCGATGCGGGCGCAGTCGCAGGCGGCCTTCTTCTCGAAAGTGTTGTAGTCACGACCCGGCCCTCGGCGCAGGGCTTGTCGCTGATGGCGCGCACGACGACGAGGGGCACGCCGTTGAGATAAGCGGCCTGCGCGATGGTGCAGCCCTCCATCTCGCAGCACAGGTCGCCGAAGGTCGCGAGGATTCGCTCCTTCTGTTCCGCGGGCGAGACGAACTGGTCGCCGGAGACGACGCGGCCCTTGAGGACCTTAATGTCGGGGGCGACGGCGGCCGCGGCGGCGCACGCCGCCAGCAAGGGCCGGAACGGATCGCGCAAGATCAAGGCGTCGCCCGGGAGGTCGGGCGTTACCGTCAGCCGGCGCCGCGTCTGCCGCATCATGAGGGAGAACGGCCTGGCCGGCGCATACGGCAGGAAGAGGTTCAAGGTGCACCCCGGGGCGGTCAACGAGGCCGACGTGTCGAACGTCGTCGCGCGCGGCTTCGGCGGCAGGGCGCCGTGCACCCATATATGCAGCGACTTGGTCTGCGTGCGCGTCGGGGCGTCGTGGAACTACGTCTGCCCGCTCGTCGACCTCTGCAACGGGGAGATCGTCGGCCACTCCGAAGGACCGAGGAGGGACGCGCGAGCTCCGAGCCAAGCTCTTGGATTACGTGCACTGGTACAACAACTTCAGGATCCACTCGACGCTGGGCTACATGTCGCCGGTCGAGTTCAGGGAGGCGGGGCCGTCCCTCCCGGAATCGTCCAAATAAGTGTTGCCAATCCATAGCCAATCCAGCCATCATCTTCGCGAAGGCGGACGTCAGGAAAAGCTCGGCTTGAGCTCGGTCGGACGCGGTCTGTGGGGCATCATTCAGGCTCAGGGGGTCTCCTTGTCTTCTTCGGTCGCAACCTTGAATGATAGGGACGGCCCCTTCTCTCTTTCCCCTTCGTTTTCGACGCGTCACCCTCTCGGCGGGCTTAAGGCCCGCGCTCGCGGGTGCAGGGGCTACGCCCAAACCCCAAAAACGTAACGCCGTGCTCGAAGCGTTTCCGGACGTCAGCGTAATCTCAAATCCCGTTCGTCAACTCATGGGCAAGCCACCTGAGACTACTCATTTCTCCTACTGGCAATGAAGACCTGCGACCTGCAGTTTTGCAAACTGCTTGAAAGCCACCTGCGTTGATTCACTTCCTATTGCAGCTGGCGGCTTGCACACGAAAAGGCTTTTAAGTTTCAAAACGGGCGTTTTCGGCGCTATCGAGCCTCCAAAGGCATCCCGCCGCGCCCTTTGGGACAAAAACAAAAACTCAAAGCCCTGAGTTCGAAAATAGTTTTTGGAGTTGTCCCGACTTTTGTCCCCGAAGCCGACGAAACGCGACAGGGTGTCACCTGGCGGCACTCGATTCGAGACGGCACCGAAAACTGGATGCAACCGGAATGACAGGACGGCAGAACCGAAGCCATCGAGTAGGGATAGAAAAAGGCCCGGGTGCCATGGCATCCGGGCCTTTGCTAGCAACTTGATGTTGCGGGCAGCTTAGAACTTGTGGCCGCACTTCTTGCAGACGCGCAGCTTGTTCTTGCCGTCCTTCTCGTGACCGACGCGGGTAACCTTACCGCACTCGGGGCAAACGAGATTGACGTTGGAGGCGTCGATGGGAGCCTCCTGCGAGACGATGCCGCCCTGCTGGTTGGCAGCGTTGGGCTTGACGGCCTTCTTGACGACCGAAACGCCCTCGACAACGACCTTGTTCTCGGCGGGGAGAGCACGCAGGACAACGCCCTGCTTGCCGCGATCCTTACCAGAGAGAACCTGGACCTTATCGCCCTTCTTGATATACATATATCTCCCCTAACTACAGGGTCTCGGGAGCGAGCGAGACGATCTTCATGTACTTCTTGTCACGAAGCTCGCGAGCGACGGGCCCGAAGATACGGGTGCCGACGGGCGAACCATCGTTGTTGATGACAACGCAGGCGTTCTCATCAAAGCGAATGTAGGAGCCATCCTTGCGGCGGATCTCCTTAACGGTGCGAACGACGACGCAACGGACAACGTCCTTCTTCTTGACGTTGGCGCCAGGGGTAGCCTCCTGGACAGCACCGATGAACACATCGCCGATGCCTGCATAACGACGCTTGGAACCGCCAAGCACCTTGATGCAGCGAATCTTGCGAGCGCCGGAGTTGTCGGCGACGTTCAGCATGGTTTGCATCTGAATCATGGTAGATGTTCCTCCGAACTAAGAACCGAAGAGAGGTGCGCAGCCTTTATACGGCCCGTGGTATGCAAGCCAGACATACGCACATCTTCGGAAACGTACAAGTCGTAAGAGCGACTGCTTATTTAGCGCGCTCGACGACCTCGATGAGGCGCCAACGCTTCATCTTGGACATAGGACGGGTCTCCATAACGCGGACGGTATCGCCCACGCCAGCCGTGCACTCCTCGTCGTGAGCGTGCAGCTTCTTGGAGCTGGTCATCATCTTGCCGTACTTGGGGTGACGCTTGCGCTCGGTGATGGTGACAACAATGGTCTTGGCACCGGAGACGGAGGTAACGACACCCGTACGGACCTTACGCGAGTTACGCGAATCAGTCATGTTCTCTCCTTAGGTCCTACTCGGCGACAGCGGACTTCTCCGCTGCGATCTCGCGGGCGCGCTGCTCCGTGAGGACGCGAGCGATGTCCTTCTTCACGGTGTTGACGCGAGCGGTGTTGTCCAGCTGGCTGGTGGCCATCTGGAAACGAAGGTTAAAGAGCTCGGCGCGCATTTCCTTCAGCTTCTCAACGAGCTGAGCGTCCGAGAGCTCACGAATCTCTGCGGGCTTCATTAGTTCTCCTCCTTGGCGGCGGCGGCGTCCTCAGCAGCCCACTTGGCCTCGAGAGCGGCCTCCTCAGCCATCTCCTTCTCGATGCGCTGCTCAGCGTTCTTAGCAGCAACAATCTTGGTCTTGATGGGAAGCTTGTGCTGTGCAAGACGCAGAGCCTCGCGAGCGACCTCCTCGGGCACGCCCTTGACCTCGAACATGATGCGGCCGGGCTTGACGACGGCCACCCACTCCTCGGGGTTACCCTTACCAGAACCCATGCGAGTCTCGGCAGGCTTCTTGGTGATGGGCTTATCGGGGAAGATCGTGATGTAGACACGACCGCCACGCTTCATGTAGCGGGTCATGGCAATACGAGCGGCCTCGATCTGACGGTTGGTGATCCAATGGGCCTCGAGAGCCTGGATACCAAACTCGCCGAAATGCAGCTCGGTATTACCCTTGGCCTGGCCCTTCATGGAGCCACGCTGCACCTTGCGGTGAAGAATACGCTTAGGGGCAAGCACTACTGACCCCTCCTCTCGGAGTTACGACGACGAGGACGGGAAGAGCCCTCGAGTGCAGGGTTGGGAACAGGCTGGCCCGGGAGCTTCTCGCCCAGGTAGATCCAGACCTTCACGCCGCAAGCGCCCATGGTGGTGCTGGCGACAGCCGTGCCGTAGTCGATCTTGGCACGGAGGGTGTGCAGAGGCACGCGACCCTCGCGATACCACTCACGACGGCCCATCTCGGCACCGCCGAGACGACCGGAGCACTGGATACGGATGCCCTTAGCGCCGGCCTTGCGGGCAGACTGGACAGCCTTGCGCATAGCGCGACGGAAGGCAACGCGGCCCTCGAGCTGCTCGGCGATAGACTGAGCAACGAGGTTGGCGTCGAGCTCGGGGCGCTTGATCTCGACAACGTCGACGGAGAGCTGGCCCTTGGAGACGCCAGCGACCTTCTCGAGCTCGGTGCGGAGGGTATCGATCTCGGCACCCTTCTTACCGATGACAACGCCGGGGCGAGCGGTGAGGATGATGACCTTCACCTTGTCGCCAGCGCGCTCGATCTCGACGCGGGAGACAGCTGCGCGGGAAAGACGCTTCTCGAGGTACTTGCGGATCTCGAGATCGTTACCGAGGGTCTTAGCGTAATCCTTCTCTGCGAACCAGCGGGAGCGCCAGTTCTCGGTGATGCCAAGACGGAAGCCGGTGGGGTAGACTTTCTGACCCATACAGCTTTACGCCTCCTTTCGAGGAGCAACGACGACGGTGATGTGGGAAGTACGCTTCAGAATGCGAGAAGCGGAACCCTTGGCGCGGGGACGGATGCGCTTAAGCGTCGGACCCTCGTCAACATAGGCAGCGGCGACAACCAGGTTGTCGGCACGCAGACCGTTGTTGTTCTCGGCGTTCGCAACGGCGGAACGGAGAACCTTCTCGACATCCACGGCGACGGCGCGGTCGCAGAAGTGGAGGATGTCGAAGGCCTGAGCGACAGGCTTGCGGCGGATCAGATCGACCACCAGGCGGGCCTTGCTGGGGGAAACACGCACGTACTTAGCGACGGCGCGAACCTCGGTGGCCTCAGTTTCAATAGACTTAGTTGCCATTTACGGTTAACCCCCTATTTGGCCTTGTGGCCACGGAACGTACGAGTCGGCGCGAACTCGCCGAGCTTGTGACCAACCATGGACTCGGTAACATACACGGGCACATGCTTGCGGCCGTCGTGGACGGCGATGGTGTGACCAACCATCTCGGGGAAGATGGTGGACGCGCGGGACCAGGTCTTCACGACGTCCTTCTTGCCAGCCTCGTTCATCGCGGTGATACGCGAGAGAAGGCGAGTCTCCACGAACGGGCCCTTTTTGAGACTTCTGCTCATAAGTGCTTTCTCCTAAAACTCGGTATCCGAAATTACTTCTTACGGCGACGAATGATGTGCTGGTTCGAGACCTTCTTCTTCTTGCGCGTACGAAGGCCCTTCGTCGGCTTACCCCAGGGGGTAACAGAGGGACGACCAGAGGTGTGGTTCTTGCCCTCGCCACCGCCGTGCGGGTGGTCGACAGGGTTCATGACGGTACCGCGGACGGTCGGGCGCACGTTCATGTGACGCTTACGGCCGGCCTTGCCGATGACGATGTTGGCGTGATCGGCGTTGCCGACCTCACCGACGGTGGCGCGGCAGGTAACGAGGATGCGGCGCATCTCGGAGGAAGGCATACGGACGATAGCGTACTTGCCCTCCTTACCCATCAGCTGGCAGGAGTTACCGGCGGAACGGGCGATAGCAGCGCCCTTGCCCGGCTGGAACTCGACGGCGTGGATGAGCGTACCGACGGGGATGTCGGCGAGGGGCAGAGCGTTGCCCGGCTTGATGTCGGCGTCAGAACCGGACATGATGGTCTGACCGACCTCGAGGCCCTTGGGGGCCAGGATGTAGCGCTTCTCACCGTCAGCGTAGTGCAGCAGAGCGATGCGAGCGGAACGGTTCGGATCGTACTCGATCGTGGCAACCTTGGCGGGCACGCCGTCCTTGTTGCGCTTGAAGTCGATCACGCGGTAACGACGCTTCACGCCGCCGCCCTGGTGGCGGGTGGTGATGCGGCCGTTGTTGTTACGACCGGCCTTCTTGGGCAGGGGCTCGAGAAGGGACTTCTCGGGCTTGGTGCAGGTGATCTCGGAGAAATCGGAGATCGTCTGCCAACGCCTACCAGCGGAGGTCGGCTTAAGGTGCTTTACAGCCATTACAATCCCTTTCAATAGGAATCCGTTAGCCATCGCAGACAGGGATTCGAGGTTCTGCCTCGGGTGCGATGACACCGGACGTATACACGGTTCCGGGCGTGTCCATTTTATACGCCCGAAACCTTGAGCTCTCGCCTCCCCTATTTGGGAGGCATGAGCTCACTCAACAGCAGCGAGTCTTAGGCCTGATTGCCAAAGACCTCGATGGTGTCGCCCTCGGCCAGCGTGACGATGGCCTTCTTCCAAGAACGGGTCTTGCCGGCGACATAGCGCACACGCTTGGTTTTGGGCTTGACCGTCAGGGTGTTCACGCGAACGACCTTGACGCCGAAGATCTCCTCGACAGCGTCCTTGATCTGATACTTGTTAGCATCCTTGGCGACCTCGAACGTGTACTTGTTCAGCTCCATACCGGAGAAGGAACGCTCGGACACGATCGGACGGATGATGATCTCGTGGGCGGTCATTTATGCAAGCACCTCCCCGAAGTGAGCGGCGATGTCGGCGGGCATCAGCACGGCGTTGTTGTTGACGAGATCGTAGGTGTTGGCCTCGTCAGCGGTGATGATGAACGTCTTGGGAATGTTGCGGAACGACAGGTAGGCGTTGACGTCCTCATCGCGAACGATGATGGTCAGACGCTTGCCCTCAAGGCCGAGAGCCTTGAGCATGGCGACGGCAGCCTTGGTGGAAGGCTTCTCGAAGCCGTAGTCGTCGACGAGCACGAGCTCGCCATCGGCCAGCTTGGCGGACAGCGCGGAGCGCATAGCCAGCTTGACCTCCTTGTTGTTCATACGCTTAGCGTAAGAACGGGGCTTGGGGGCGAAGACGACGCCACCGTGACGCCACTGGGCAGCACGGATGGAACCCTGGCGGGCACGGCCGGTGCCCTTCTGACGCCAAGGCTTCTTGCCGCCACCGGAAACCTCAGAGCGACCCTTAGCAGACTGGGTGCCCTGACGCCAAGAGGCCATCTGGCACTTGACGATGTGGTGCATAACGTGGATGTTCGGCTCGATGCCGTACACCTCAGCGGCGAGCTCGGCCTCGGCGACCTTCTTGCCCTCGCTGTTCTTTACTTCAAACTTTGCCATTTAAGTGTTCTCCTTGGTATGACGCTGGGCTAAATGGGCTGGGCCCTTAGGCCATACGGATGGCGACGAGACCATTCTTGGCACCCGGGACAGCGCCCTTGACCAAGATGAGGTTCTGCTCGGCATCGATGCGGACAACGGAAAGGTTCTTGACGGTAACGCGCTCGTTACCCATGTGACCGGCCATCTTGACGCCCTTGAGGACGCGCGCAGGATAGGCGCACTGACCGATAGAACCGGGGTGACGCTGGAAGTGAGAACCATGCGTCATAGGACCGCGGCGCTGACCCCAGCGCTTGATGCGACCCTGGAAGCCCTTACCCTTGGAGGTACCGATGACGTCGACCTTCTCGACATCAGCGAAATCAGCGACGGTGACGACCTCGCCGACCTTGTGCTCCTCGCCGTTCTCGACGCGGACCTCACGAAGGAAGCGGACAGGCTCGACGCCAGCCTTGGCGAAGTGACCAGCCATGGGCTTGTTCACGTTCTTGGCCTTGATGTCGCCGAAACCGATCTGGACGGCGTCATAGCCGTCGGTTGCCTGAGTTTTAACCTGCGAGACAGCGCAGGGGCCAGCCTGGATGACCGTGACGGGAACGACGTTGTCGTCCTCGTCCCAAACCTGGGTCATGCCAATCTTGCGGCCGAGAATCATGCTGATCAAGATATGATCCCAACTCTCGCGTGGTCTTGGGACAATGCGTACACCACCGAGCGTACGCCCCTAGAGGACCACTACTTACACGACGTGCTCCCCAGCCTTGTATTTCGCCCGGACTACCTGACAACCCTATTAAGCAGGCATTTTGTCCAGCCAGAATACTCCCCTGGTTTCACACAGCTGTTTAGTATACACGGCTGCGGGCGTATCCATCGAGATTCATATTTCACTCACATTGTTTACGCAGGTAAAGTGCGTGGCACGTTCCCAGTGTGCGGCTGAGGGGGCGGGCCTGAGACATATTAAGGTTGCTGCTCTACAGTCCTGCTCACGACGGAGAGCACATTAAGTGCTCTCCTGTTCGTGCGGGACTCGCGACAACCTTAATATGTCTCAGGCCCGCCCCCTCAGCCGCACACTGGGAACGCCACGTTGATGTCTGCTAAACCTTGCTCGCTCAGGCTAATGACTTTGTTGGGGATCGATAATTTGCCGCAAGGTGAACTTGGATTGAGGCGTGTCGCCCTCTTCTCCCGACTTTTCCTCGTCAAAATCGAAGATCATGATGGCGCAGTTGGGGAGTTTTGTTGGGAGCTCGAAGCCCTCTGGGGCTGCAGCTTTGATGAATTGGCGGCTGGCGCTGCCGTGGCTTACTGCTAGAAGGGTTTCGATGCCCTCAGAGCCCATGAGATTGGTGAGGGTGCCCACCATGCGCTCCTGCAGGGCATGGCTTCCTTCTCCGCCAAATGGGATCAGGTCCTCGCCGGGGTCCCAGACGTCGGTGGGTAGGGCGTCGTGGGGGCCTTCTTCGAAGGTGCCGTAGCTGCGCTCGATGATGCCTTCGCAGGGCTCGACTGCTGCATCCCGGCCGAGGAGTTCGGTTGCGACGAGACTTGCCGTGTCCATGGCTCGGCCTAAGGGCGAAGAGACCACTTTGTCGGGGACGACGCCGTGGGCTTTGAGCCATGCGGCTGCCATTCCCGCTTGCTTGCGGCCCAGATCGGTCAACGGAGAATCGCAGCGGCCCTGGACGAGCTTTTTAACGTTGAATTCTGTCTGACCGTGGCGGAGTAGATATAGACGCTTCATGCTCTCCCCTTCTGTATAACTTGCTTTGCTGGCACAGCCCTACTCGTGGGTATGGCCTACGTAGTCTTCGTCGATCGTGATCTTGGCGACCGACTTGGGATATTCCGATTCGACCCGTTTCGCCAGCGCGCGCTTCAGGTCCTCGGCGCTCATCGCCAAATCCGAGGGACGTACGCAGTCAAAGATCACGTTGGTATGCGTGGGGCCCGGAACACAGCGTAGGTCGTGGATCGAGAGGCGGCTATCAATCTCTTGAGCCATAGCGTTGATGCGCAGACGCATGCTCGCCACCTTTGGATCGTCGGTCACGATGGGATCGTAATGGAGCGTGACGATCATGCCGTCTTCGACCCTAAACGACTGCTCGATGTTATCGAGCGTGTCGTGACTTTCCAGCGGGCTGGCCTCGGCTGCCATCTCGGCGTGAGCGCTTGCGAACTTCCTGCCCGGGCCGTAGTCGTGAACCATCAAATCGTGAACGCCCAAAACGCCGGGGTAGCTCATGATCTTGTCTCGAATGTGCTTGACCAGCTTAGGATCGGGCGCCTGGCCCAAAAGCGGGCTCACCGTATCCTGGATGAGTTCAAAGCCGCTCCAGCCAATATAGGCGCCAACGGCAAGGCCGACCCATGCATCTAGATTGATATGCGTCACCTGCGAAACAATCGCGCACGCCAACACGGCGCCCGTGGCTAGAACATCGTTCTTGGAATCCTGCGCGGTCGCATGCAGCGTCTCGGACTCAATGCGATCGCCGAGTTTTTGGTTGAGGGCCGCCATCCAAAGCTTTACGACCATCGAAAGCGCAAGGACTGCCACCAGGGCAAGCGAGAACTCGACAGGTTCGGGGTGGATGACGCGCTCAACCGAGGACTTGATAAGCTCAAGGCCGATCAGCAGCACGAGCGCCGCCACGACCAGACCCGAGAGATACTCGTAGCGGCCATGGCCGTAAGGATGCTCGGGGTCTGCCGGCTTGCCCGCCAGCTTAAAGCCAAGCACGCTCACGATGTTCGAGCTGGCATCAGACAGGTTGTTCATAGCGTCCGCCACGATTGAAACCGATCCCGACAGCACGCCAATTGCACCCTTCGCAGCGCATAGTGCCACATTGGCGAGAATACACACCATGCCCGTCAACGTTCCCACGCGTGCACGGTCGCCCTGCGCACGACGAACAATCCACTCGACCATCTGCATCCGCCCCCACGGTACTACCTATATATCTATTGCTCAAACGGATTGTAGTGTAGCCACTTTGCCCCCCAGATACAAAAAGGCCGCAACCCACACGGGCCACGGCCTTGGAATGCGACATGCGGGACCGTCCCTTTGTCGCACAGGTTTATGCGTTTGCCTCGGCCACGCTCTTCGAGGTTTCGGGCAAATCGGCTCCGTCCCCCGTCACCTGCTCCTTCGCCGGCACCACGCCAAAGCAGTAGCTCAGCGCCGCAGACACCGCAAATGCCGTGCCACCGGCAGCGCAGCACCACAGCAGGTTCGAAATGCCGCCCGTGGCAAAGCCAATGACCATAAGGACATTCGTCATGCCGATGGTATAGGCCGTAACGTGGCCCACGGCCGCAACAAGGCCTCCGACGGCGCCGCCAATGGCCATGCATGTCAGACACCTGCCATATTTAAAGCCGCAGCCGTACAGCGCCGGCTCGCTTACGCCGCCAAGCACGCCCGAGATCGAATAGCCCAGCATGAGCGCCTTCTCGTCCTTATCCGCAACGCGGAGCGACGCGCCAAAGGGCATACCCCAAACGGCGAACGTTGCCATCGTCGCGGCGATCAGGACGCACGAATCCGTTCCCACACTCATAAACTGCGCATAGGCGAGCGATAGGACAACGTTGCTGACACCCGCGATCTTAAGAAACTCCCAGCCCGCGGCAAGCCCCATGAGCGTGAGCAGCGACACGATGCCACCGGAATTGCCAAGCATAAACATAAGCTGTCCCAACAGCATGCCCAGATAGCTGCCCGCCGGCGCCGTAATACACAGCGAGACCGGAACCATGACAAGCATGGTTGCAAACGGAACAAACGAAAACGCCACGGCCTTAGGGATAACGCGCTGGAAGAAACACTCCACTCGCCATAGCACGGGTACCGAGATGAGAACCGGAATAACAGTCGTTGTGTAATCGTTGACCGGCGCGGGAAGCAGACCATACACGAAAGTCATCGCTGCCCCCGTCGTCGATGCGGCATCGACGAGCTTAAGCAGATCGGGCGCAATCAATACGCCGCCCAGCATCATGCCCAGCTGCTCCGAGCAACCGAGCTGGCGGGCGGCCGCCCAACCAAGATAAATGGGCAAAAAGTAGTAGCCGGCGTTATAGAGCCAACTGTAGAACAGGCGATAGATTTCGGAATCGGCAGACCACAGGCCCAGCATGCCTTCGCCCATAATGACGGCGGCGGTGCGGAACAACGCCGCGCAAACAATAAACGGCAGCGCCGACATCATGCTTTTGGACAGATAGTCCACCACGGCCATGGCGTTTGATGAAACCGTCGTTGTAAACGAGGTGTTAGAAACTTGTGACATGGAACGCCTTTCCCAATGTGACATGCGGGCTGTCCCTTTGTCACATCGTGCGGTACTGACCGATTGCGCGGTACTTTTCGTAGCGGAGGTTTGTGAGGGTCGCATCGTCGAGCTGCCCAAGCGTATCGAAGGCATCAAATGCCGAGGACATGACGGCACCGGCGATCTCCTCATGCGACAGGCCCCTATCGTCAACAATGCCATCGATAATGCCGAGCACCAACAGATCGGGGGCCGTGAGCTTAAGCGCCTCGGCGGCCTCATTCGCGCGCTCGGTATCCTTCCACAGGATCGACGCACAGGCCTCGGGGCTCACGACCGAATAGGCCGAGCTCGAGAGCATCAGGATGCGGTCGGCCACGGACAGCGCCAGCGCGCCACCAGAGCCGCCCTCGCCTGTCACCACCGAGACAATCGGCGTCTTAAGGCCGCTCATCTCCATGAGATTCTGGGCAATCGCCTCGCCCTGGCCGCGCTCCTCGGCACCGATGCCGCAAAACGCGCCCGAAGTATCAACCAGGCACAGAACCGGCCGACCAAATTTCTCGGCTTGGTGCATCAGGCGACGTGCCTTGCGGTAGCCCTCGGGATGTGCCATACCAAAGTTGCGGCGCATGCGCTCTTTGGTCGTGGTACCGCGCTCGATGGCGATAACCGTCACGGGTCGCCCGTCTTTCCAGCCGATGCCGCCCACCACGGCAGCATCGTCGCCAAAGTAGCGGTCGCCGTGCAGCTCTACGAATCCGTCGAGACCCAACGAGATCATCTCGCCTGCCGTGGCGCGGTTCGCCGAGCGAGTCTGTTTGACGATTTCGAGCGCGCTTTTTGGTGCGACCGAGCGCTTAAACAAGTGTCCCAGCTTTTTGTCGCGACGACCCGTATGCACGATCTCATGCGGTGCCCCCAGGCCGGGCGCGTGCCCTTCGTGCAGCGCCAGCAGCTCGCCTACCGTGAGCGCAATCTCACCACGCGGAACAACGGCATCGCAAAAGCCGTGCTCCAGCAAAAACTCGGAACGCTGGAATCCCTTGGGCAGACGCTTGTGCATGTTCTGCTCGATCACGCGCGGGCCGGCAAATGCCGTCAGGGCATCGGGCTCGGCCAGGATAATGTCGCCCTCCATGGCAAAGCTCGCGGTTACACCTCCGGTCGTGGGATCGGTGAGCACCGTGATATACAGGCCGCCCGCCTCGCTGTGGCGCCTAACCGCCGCAGAAATCTTGGCCATCTGCATGAGCGAGGTCACGCCCTCCTGCATGCGGGCGCCGCCCGATACGGTAAAGCCAACGACCGGCAGCCCCAACTCGGCCGCGCGCTCAAAGACACGACAGATCTTCTCGCCCACCACGGAGCCCATTGAGCCCATCATGAAGTTGGCATCCATAAAGAAGAGCGCGGTATCGCAGCCGCAGATTTTGCCCCTGCCGCACACAACGGCATCGCGCTCGCCCGAACGCTCGCTCACGCTCTTAAGCTTGTCGGCATAACCGGGAAACGAGAGGAAGTCCTTCGACGCCAGATTGGCATCCCATTCCTCAAAGGTACCCGCGTCGACCGTCATGCGCATGCGCGCGCGACCGCTCACGCGAAAGTGTTTGCCGCAACGAGGGCAGACCTCGAGGTTGTCGTGCAGGCGCGCCTCATCGATCACACGGCGGCACTCCGGGCATTTGACAAACACGCGGCGCGCGGGGAACTCGGCGCACGACTCGGTTATCGGCCCCTCAAGGACATTGACCGTCTTCGCTTTTCTATTCATCAGCATAGAGATGCCCCATCAGATCGGTGTGATACATGCCCGACAAAAACTCGTCGTTTGCCAGCACGTCGAGCTGAAGCTCGCTATTTTCGCTCACGCCCTCAATCACGAGCTCGCCCAGGGCCGAGCGCATCTTGCGAATGGCACCGTCACGCGTGGGCGCGCACACGATGAGCTTGCCGAGCATGGAGTCGTAGTACGGCGGAACTTTCGCTCCGGTAAACATGGCGGAATCCCAGCGCACGCGCGGACCACCCGGCACACGCAACGCGGTGACCGTTCCACATGACGGTAGAAAGTCCGGCGTTTCGGCATTGATGCGGCACTCCATGGCGTGGTTGCGGACCGGTACGTCCTCCTGCTCAAAGGGCAGAGGCTGGCCGGCAGCCACGCGCAGCTGCCACTTAACCAGGTCGGTATCGGTCACAAACTCCGTAACCGGATGCTCCACCTGCAAGCGCGTGTTCATTTCCATAAAGTAGAAATTGCCGTCATCTGAGTACAAAAACTCGATGGTGCCAGCGCCCTCATAGCCAACGGCACGAGCCAGGTCGCGCGCGGCCTTGTGCATGCGCGCGCGAATATCATCGCGTCCGTCGAGGCACGGCGCGGGGCTCTCCTCGATCAGCTTTTGGTTGCGGCGCTGCACCGAGCACTCGCGCTCGCCGAGCGAAAACACATGGCCCTGCTTATCGGCCATAATCTGTACCTCAACGTGATGCGCCGGCGCAACGAACTTCTCCATGTAGCACTCGCCGTCGCCAAAAACGGCCTCACCCTCGGCACGCGCCTCGATGAACGCCTTTGCCGCATCTTCCACGCGCTCGACCTTGCGAATACCGCGACCGCCGCCGCCCGCGCGCGCCTTAATAAGCACGGGGCAGCCGATGCGCTCGGCCTCGGCCGTTGCTTCCTCGGGGCTTTTGAGCAAATCGCAGCCCGGCACGATGGGCACGCCCGCAGCAGCGGCCGTTCGGCGTGCGGCGTCCTTGTCACCCATGCTGTCGATCACCTCGGCCGAAGGACCGACAAACGCCAGACCGAACTTGTCGCAGTCGCGCACGAAGCTCGCCTTCTCGGAAAAGAAGCCATAGCCGGGATGGATCGCCTTTGCCCCCGACTTTACGGCACAGGTGAGCACGGCATCGTCGTTGAGGTAGCTCTCGGCAAGACGCGGGCCGCCGATGCAATACGCCTCGTCGGCAAGCTGCACGTGTAGCGCGTCCGCATCGGCCGTGGAATAAACGGCGACGGTCTTGATGCCCATATCGCGGCACGCGCGGATAACACGGACCGCGACTTCGCCGCGGTTGGCGATGAGCACTTTGTCGAACATGGAGCCTTCCTTAACTTTTGTGCATGAGTGCAAAAGACATATCGGCGCGGCAGCAAACCTCACCGTTGACGCTCGCAGTACCCGTCGCAAAGCGGAACGGCCCGCGCGCACGCGTGATGGAGCACACTAGATCCACCGTGTCGCCCGGGCGCACCGGACGCTTAAAGCGCACCTTGTCCAGACTCGTGTAGAACGGCGTCGCGCCGCGCGCCTCCTCATCGCCCATCAGCAGCACGCAGCAGTTCTGGGCGAGCATCTCGCACTGAATCACGCCGGGAACGACCGGGTTTCCCGGAAAATGTCCCTGCAAAAAGTACTCGTCGCCTGTAATCGCGATCTTGCCGTGGGCCTCGTCGCCCACCAGCTCGGCTTCGTCGAGCAAAAGCATCGGCTCGCGATGCGGTAATAGCTTCTTGAGCTCTTCTTTGTTCATGGATATCACCTATCCGATCCTCATGAGGCAGCTGCCAAACTCCACGAGGTCGCCGTCGGCCACGCAGATCTCGAGCACCTCACCGTCTGCCTCGGCCGTCACCTCGTTGAGAACCTTCATGGCCTCGATGATGCAGAGGGTCTCGCCGGCCTTGACCTTGGAGCCCACGCGCACAAATGGCTCGTCGCCCGGCGCAGGGGCAGCATAGAAGACGCCCACCATGGGAGCAGTCACCTCGGTGCCCTTGGGCTCCGGCGCGGCGGCAGGTGTCTGCGTGGCGGGTTCCGGTGCGGCAGGCGCGACTGTGGGAGCTGCAACTTGAGCGGCCATGGCGCTCGGCATAGGCATGGGCACGGCAACCGGCTGCGCCACACTCGCGCGCTCGAGTTCGACCGCGGTGCCATCGGGCTCCTCAACGCGTACGCGCGTGAGGCCGCAGTCCTCCATCACATCGGCTATCTCGGCAAGTCTTTTGGAATCCATGCTCTAGCTCCTCGTATATCTACGCAGCGCGATGGCGGCGTTGTGCCCGCCAAAGCCCAGGTTGGTCGAAAGCGCCCAGGTAAGGTCGGCGCGAACCGCGCGATTGGGCGTGTAATCAAGATCGCAGGCGGAATCGGGCGTGTGGTAGTTAATGGTCGGCGGCACCACGCCCTGCTCGAGTGCCATGGCGCAGGCCATGACCTCGATGGCCCCCGTGGCACCGATCATGTGCCCGGTCATCGACTTGGTCGACGAGACGTGCGCGGCGCGTGCCGCGTCCTCGCCGAGCGCCCGCTTAATGCCTGTCGTCTCGGACGAATCGTTGAGCTTGGTCGAGGTGCCGTGGGCGTTGATGTAGAGACCCTCGGAAGGCTTGACGTCGCCCTCGGCTACCGCCAGCGATATCGCACGGGCAATGCCGGCGGCATCGGGGTCGGGGCTCGTAATGTGATAGGCATCATCGGTGTTGCCGTAGCCCACGACCTCGGCATAAATGTGCGCACCGCGCGCCTGCGCATGCTCCATGCTCTCGAGTACCAGCACGCAGGCGCCCTCACCCATCACAAAGCCATCGCGGTCTGCGTCGAACGGGCGGCAGGCCGTCGCGGGATCGGGGTTGGTGGTCAATGCGCGGCAGGACGTAAAGCCTGCAACGGCATCGGGGATAATGGCCGCCTCGGCACCGCCCGCGAGGATCGCGTCGGCATAGCCGTGCTTGATAGCACGGAACGCCTCGCCCACCGCATGGGCCGAGGTCGCGCACGCAGTCACGACTGGCAGGGTCGGTCCCTTTGCCTTGTGACGGATTGCGATATTGCCCGATGCCATGTTGGGGATCATCATCGCAATCATATAGGGCGATGCGCGGCGAGGTCCACGATCGGCGATCGCGTGGACGTTGTCGACGAGCGTCGTCATGCCGCCCACGCCCGAGCCCACGTAGACGCCCAGGCGCTCACGATCGATGGCGCCTTCGACATCAAAGCCCGCATCGTGCATTGCCTCGTCCGAAGCCGCCATCGCAAACTGAACGCAGGGGTCGAGATGCTTGGCGTCACGCTTGCCAAAGTACTCGTTGCCGTCAAAGCCCTTGACTTCGGCCGCCACCTTGACGGTAAACGCATCGGTATCGAAGTGCGTGATCGGGCCGATGCCACAGGTCCCGGCGCACATGGCCGCCCAGGTGGCAAGCGCGGTGTTGCCGAGCGGCGATACGGCACCGATGCCGGTGATTGCAACTCTCTGTTCCATCATGGTCTCCTCATCCAAGCCGTTCTTCGGCCCTGGTTTCTACATCGCCATTCCGCCGTCGACGCGCACGACCTCGCCCGTAATGTAAGCAGCCGCATCGCTCGCTAAAAAGCGCACCACGCCGGCCACTTCCTCGGGACGTGCCATGCGCTTAAGGGGAATCTGTTCCTCGGTTGCCGTACGCACCTTCTCCGAGAGCTTTGCCGTCATATCTGTCTCGACAAACCCGGGGGCGACCGCGTTCACTCGTACGCCGCGGGGCGCAAGCTCGCGCGCCACCGCCTTGGTAAGCCCTATCACGCCCGCCTTGGAAGCAGCGTAGTTGGCTTGCCCGGCATTGCCCATCAGGCCCACGACTGAGCTCATGTTGACGACGCAACCGCCGCGCTGGCGCATAAAGGTCTTGGTGAGCGCGCGCGTCATATTGAATGTTCCCTTGAGATTGACATCGAGCACGCGATCGAATGCGTCATCGCCCATGCGCATGAGCAGGCCATCGCGGGTGATGCCGGCGTTGTTGACGAGCGCCCAAATGGAACCAAAGTCGTTGAGGACCGCTTCCACGCACGCGTTGACGGCAGCGGGATCGGCCACGTCGCATTGATATGCGCGTGCCGTGGCGCCAACCGCCTCACAGGCTTCGCACGTCTTGCGCGCCGCATCGACGCTGCCGGCATAGACGACGGCGATATCAAAGCCGTCCTCCGCCAGACCGACAGCGCAGGCGCGGCCGATACCCCGCGAGCCGCCCGTGACCAGTGCCACGCGACGTGAGTCGTTGCGCTCGAGCGCGCCGTTGTTCAAGTTGCCCATGTCATTCCTTTCGGGTTACAGCCCTGTGGACTATGCGAGCTCGTCGGCAATAGCTGCGACCTGCTCGGCCGTTTCGCACGAATACACGCGAACGTCGCTCAGCGTACGCTTGACCAGGCCCGACAGCGTTTTGCCAGGGCCGACCTCAATAAACGTGTCGATGCCCTGATTCTGCAGAGTATGCAGCGTGTCGACCCAACGAACGACATGACTCACCTGATTGGCCAAGACATCCGATGCCGCTCGCGGGTCCGCCGGATAGGGCGCCGCCGTCATGTTTGCCATGACCGGAATCAGCAGCGGTGACGGCGCGTGGCCGGCTTGGATATACGTCGCCAGCCCCTCAGTCGCCTCGGCCATATAGGGGCTATGAAATGCGCCCGACACCGCGACTTTCATAGCGCGGCCGCCAGCCTCTTTTACTAGGACGTCGAGCTCCTGCAGCGCCTCGGGCGCTCCGGCAACAACCGTCTGCTGCGGACTGTTGTAGTTGACCGGCCAGCAGTCCTCGCCGGCCTGTTTTGCCAGGTTCTCGACTTGCGCCGCATCGAGCTTGATGACGGCGCGCATGCCGCCCGGATGGCGCTCGGCAGCCGCGGCCATCAGCGCCGCGCGCTCGCACACGAGCTCAAAGCCCGCTCGCGTATCGAACGCCCCCGCAAAGGTGAGCGCGGCGACCTCGCCAAGCGAAAAACCCGCACAGGCGGCAGGTACCACGCCGCGCTCACGCAGGGCGGCAGCCGCTGCCAGATCGTGAACGAACACGCACGGCTGCGTGTTCTCGGTCTGCGAGAGTTCCTCCTTGGAGGCGCTTCGGCACTGCTCACTGGTCCCCGGGCGCACCTCGTCGGCAATGGCGAACACCTCGGCGGCCGCCGGCGATGCCTCGATCAGGTCGACGCCCATCGCGGGGTGCTGGGCGCCCTGGCCGGCAAACAGAAACGCTACGCCACCCATGCGCACGCACCCTTCAGGACGTGCTCGGCGCCATCGACCAGGTCGTCAACGATTTCGCGTGCGCTCTGGCGTTCGTTGACCATGCCGGCAATCTGTCCGCACAAATACGAACCCTCTTCGTAATTTCCGTCCTTTGCGGCTTTACGAAGCGCGCCCGTGCCCATGGCCCCGAGCTCCTCGGGGCTTGCGCCCGCCGCCTCGTTCTTGGCATACGCGTTGGTGAAGGGGCTCTTGAGGGCGCGAACCGGATGTCCCGTCGAGCGACCGGTCGCACGCGTCGAGGTGTCGTTGGCCTTCAGGACCATCTCCTTGTACTGCTCCGATACGGTGCACTCATCTGCGATCAGAAAGCGCGTACCCACCTGCACGCCGGCGGCGCCCAGCATAAAGGCGGCCGCCACGCCGCGGCCATCGGCGATACCGCCGGCCGCCACCACAGGGATATCGACCGCATCGACAACCTGCGGCACCAATGCCATCGTCGAGGTCTCGCCAATATGGCCGCCTGATTCGGTGCCCTCGGCAACCACGGCAGTGGCTCCGCGACGCGCCACGAGACGCGCCAGCGCCACAGATGCAACAACCGGGATGACCTTGATGCCCGCCTCGTTCCACGCCTTCATGTACTTGGTGGGATTGCCGGCACCCGTCACGACGACCGGCACCCGCTCGTCAATCACGACCCGCGCGACCTCGTCGGCAAACGGGCTCATGAGCATAACGTTGACGCCAAAGGGCTTATCCGTCCTGGCGCGCAGCTCGTGAATCTGGTCGCGCAGCCAGTTAGCGTCGGCGTTCATGGCCGCGATAATCCCTAAGCCGCCCGCCTCGGACACTGCGGACGCCAGCGAGGCGTCGGCAATCCAGGCCATACCGCCCTGGAACACGGGCTTTTCGATGCCGAGCAGATCGCAGAGAGGAGTCTTGAGCATCTCTACTTCTCCAATGCCGCCTCGACCGTATCGGCGAACTCGCCGACCGTCTTGGGGTTCTCCTCGGTATCGAGCTGGATGCCAAACTCGTCCTCAACGGCGACGAGGATCTCGACGGTGCCCAGACTGTCGAGACCAATCTCCTCGAGCGTGGACTCGGGCTTCATCTCGACGTCGTCAAGACCGGCGGTCTCGCGGATAACATCGCAAACACGCTCGAAGGTCTTCTGATCTGCCATGGTAGTTCTCCTTTGTTTGTGCCCTAGGGGCGTTTATATTTCCTATGTGCGACTACTTCCAACGAAGTAGATAGCCACCTATATCCAGACCGGCGCCAAATCCAACGAGGGCGATGGTGTCGCCCGTGTGAAGTGCACCGGCGTTTGCCAGCCGGTCGAGGGCAAGCGGAATGCATGCGCTCGAAATGTTGCCGGTCTCGCGCAGCGTTCGAACCACGCGCTTGTCTGGCACACCGAGGCGCTTGACCGCCTGACTCAGGATTCGTTCGTTAGCCTGATGGAATACAAAATGGTCGATGTCCTCGACCGAAATGCCCGCATCGCTCGCAAGCTTATGGACCGTGTCGCAAATCGCGTTGACGCCGAACTTGAACACGCGGCGGCCATTCATGGACAGCACGCTCTCGCTATCTGCGGAGGCCTTAAACGGCGAGGTGCCGACCAGACCGGGAACGCACAACGTCTCGACGTCGGGCGCCGTCGAAAGCTCAACGGCAAGGGGGCTGTCTCCCCCAGCCTCAATCACCGCGGCGCCTGCCCCATCGCCAAAGAGCACACAGGTGGCGCGGTCGGTCCAGTCGAGCGCGCGCGTCATCTGCTCGGCGGCAACGACAAGCACACGCTTGGCTCGTCCTCGGGCGATATAGCCCTCGGCAACATCGAGCGCAAATACGAAGCCGGCGCAGGCAGCCGAGACATCGAAGGCAGGGCACGTCGCGCCCAGTCGCTCAGCAACGGCACACGCCTCGGCGGGAACAAGGTGGTCACCCGTCGTCGTCGAGCAGACGATCAAATCCAGCTGGCTCGCGTCGATTCCGGACACCTGGAGTGCCCGCTCGCTCGCCGCTACGGCAAGGTCGTCAAGTGACTCGGTGGTGCATACATGGCGGCTCTTGATACCTGTGCGGGTAAAAATCCACTCATCCGAGGTATCGAGGAACTCGGACAGCTCATCATTGGAAACACTGCGCTTAGGAAGCGCCGAGCCCGTTCCAAGAATCGTGAAACCCATCACTAACCTCCTTTGAGTTGTTGACGTGTTTACATCGACCAAGAGAGGATAGCGCATTTCAGTCGTTGTTGACGTGTTAACATTAAATTGCCCAAATGCGACACAGGCTTCACATTGTGTCTATCTCTCGACACCATTGCGTTATTCACTTATTCATTAAGGAGGTAGCAGCCGTTATGGATGCCAAATTAACGATAGTCGACGTAACCGGATCGACCAACGATGACCTGCTCGAAGCAGGAAAACAGGGAGCGCCGCACGGCACAGGACTTGCCGCCCGGGCTCAGACAGCAGGACGCGGCCGGCGCGGCCACAAGTGGGATTCAACCGCCGGCAACCTATTGCTTTCGATTGTCCTGCGTCCATGCGTTAATCCTGCAAAATACTCTGGTCTTGCCGCCGTCAACGGCCTAGCGGTGCTCGAGGCACTCGAAAAGCAGGGTCTTGCAAACGAGATTGGCCTCAAATGGCCCAACGACCTGGTCGCGCGTGGACGCAAACTCGGCGGCATTCTGGTCGAGGCCGCACGCGATAACGAAGGCAAACCTTTCGCCGTCTGCGGCATTGGTGTCAATGTGAACTATGCGCCCCAAGAGGTGCCCGATGGCGGCCTGCCGGCAATCGGTCTCTCGGACCTTAACGAGAACGTTCCTGCTGTCGACATGCTCCTCGATGAGGTCTATCACGCAGTTATAGACGCTGTAGATGCCTGGGCAGAACGCCTCAACGCCATGGAAGAAAACACCGGACCGCTCGCGCCCGTCCACGGCGAATATGTCGCTCACCTCAATTGGATTGGAAAGCACGTTATCGCCCGCTCCCCTGCCGGTGACGAGCTGGCGCGAGGCATCTTTATAACGGTCGATGGCTTTGGTCGTGCGTGCATCGAAACAGAAGACGGCTTGCGATCCTTCCATTTTGAGGAGGCGTCATTGCGCCCCTTGAGTGAGTAGGTCGCCACAGCCAGCCGCTCGGCAGCCTTACCCGGCGATCCAAACCCATCATGCAAAACAAAAGAGCCCCGCTACCGTAATGAACTGCGCCCCAATTCTTGGACGGGCTAATAAGCGGCCTACGCCGCACATAGG
>UQNC01000023.1 GCA_900542175.1 uncultured Collinsella sp.
AGAGAGGAAACTACCATGGCTCATCCCGTAATTGATGCCGACGAGTGCATCGCTTGTGGCGTTTGCGTCGACTCCTGCCCCGCTGGCGTTCTGGAGCTCCAGGACGTCGCCACCGTCGCTGACGAGGACTCCTGCGTCGCCTGTGGCGCTTGCCAGGACGCTTGCCCCGCTGGCGCGATCACCGAGATCGTCGAGGAGTAACAACTCCCGCACTTGCACACTCAAAAGTACACCGTGCACAAAAAGGAGGCCTCCGCATCGCCGCGGAGGCCTCCTTTTGCATTCGTCGTTACTAGGACAGGTCGTCCTCGTAGGGCATTAAATCGGCAAGGTAGCCCTTCTCCTTGAGCATGGCCTCGATCTCGTCGAGGGTCTGCTCGTCTTCCGCGGCGATGTGATGGAAGTGGTAGCCGCTGGTCACCGTCAGCAGCGGGAAGCTCTTGCCGCTGGCGATGCCCTCTAGGTAGCGCTCGACATCGCGGCGGTTGCGGATGTCCAGGTCGGCCGTGATCTTGCCGTACACACGATGGTTGACGATCACGTTGAGCACGGCGCCACCCGCGTCGACGATACTCGTAAGCTCGTCGCCCGCCTGCTCCACGCTGTGGCGCACCTTAACAAGACGCGTGGGCACGGCGGGGCTACTCGCAGCTTCCTGCAGCACGTAGCCGCGGTTGGTCGCCACGATATCGTGCCCATCGGCACGCAACAGGGCAATATCCTGAACCACGACCTGACGGCTCACGCCAACCTCGCGGGCAAGTGCGCTGCCCGAAACGGGCTCCTTGGCTCCTTCGAGCACGCCCATGATGGCACGGCGACGCTCGCGGGCGTTCATTATTTACCGTCCAGCAGACGCAGGTGCTTAAGCGAGAGGTCGAGGATCGGCGCGGAGTGCGTCAGGGCGCCCGAGCTAATGTAGTCGACGCCCAGATCAGCCAGGGCGCGGATATTGCTGGCATCCACATTGCCCGAACACTCGGTCTTGGCACGACCGGCGATAAGCTCAATCGCGGCGGCCATGTCGTCATGGGTCATGTTGTCGAACATGATAATGTCAGCACCGGCCTCCACGGCCTCGCGTACCATGTCCAGGTTCTCGCACTCAATCTCGACCGTCGTGGTAAACGACGCGTGGGCGCGCGCCATCTCGATCGCGCGCGTCACGCCACCGGCGGCATCGATGTGGTTGTCCTTGAGCATGACGGCTGTCGACAGGTTGTAGCGATGGTTGCTGCCGCCGCCGATCTCAACCGCCGCCTTCTCGAAAACGCGCATGCCCGGCGTGGTCTTGCGTGTGTCGACAAGCACGGTCTTGGTACCCTCGAGCGCCGCTGCCATTCTGTGCGTATAGGTAGCGATACCGCTCATGCGCTGCAGGTAGTTGAGCGCCACGCGCTCGCCCGAAAGCAGCACGCGCGCATCGCCGCGCACCTGGCCCACGTGGTCGCCGGCGTGCACCTCGTCACCGTCGGCAACATCAAACAGCACCGAGCTCTGCGAATCCAGCAGCTCAAAGGTGCGGGCGAACACATCCAAGCCCGCGATGATGCCATCGGCCTTGGCGATGAGCTCCACCGTGGCGGGGCGCGCCGTGGGGCACACGCTCGCCGTGCTCACGTCCTCAAACGTAATGTCCTCGCGTAGAGCCTGCAGAATCAGATCATCGACGACGAGCTTCATGGTAATGGGATTCATGGTCTACTCCTCCACGGCCTGCGTGCCGGCGGCACGGGCCAAATCATCGATTGCCAGGGAGTCGGCGCTCAGGGCGCGATGACGCCCGTCGAGCGCGGGCTCGCCCGCCTGCTCCACGGCAAGCGACTCGCCGGTGCGCATGCACCACGCGGCGCGACGACCCCAGACCAGCGCCTCGAGCAGGCTGTTTGATGCAAGGCGATTCTTGCCGTGAACGCCGTTGCAGGCCGTCTCACCGGCTGCGTAGAGCTCGGGCATCGAGGTGCGGCCGTCCTTGTCGACCCACACGCCGCCCATAAAGTAGTGCTGCGTAGGCGTAACGGGGATGGGCTCGTCCAAGATGTCGCGGCCGTCCTCCAAGCAGCGTGCGCGAATGTTGGCAAAGTGCCCGGTCACTACATCGCGCTCGACGGGGGCAAAGCTCAGCCACTCGTGCTCAGTACCGTCCTGCTTCATCTGCTCGCGAATAGCGGCAGCGACCACATCGCGCGGCTGAAGCTCGTCGGTAAAGCGCTCACCGGCGGCGTTGAGCAAAATCGCGCCCTCGCCGCGGCAGCTCTCGCTGATCAGGAAGGTGCGGCCTGGCTGCGGCGAGAACAGTCCCGTGGGGTGGATCTGCACGTAGTCCAGGTGCTCCATCTTAATGCCATGCTCCTGAGCGATGTAGCAGGCATCGCCCGTGAGCTGCGGATAGTTGGTCGAGTGGTCGTATACGCCGCCGATGCCGCCCGTCGCCCACAGCGTGTGGCGGGCATGGATCTTAAACGGCTCGCCGGCATGCGCGCCCTCGGCGGCATTTACCAGCTCGTCGGCGGGACGAACCGAGTTGTCCTCGTCCACGGGAACGGCGACGACACCGGCACACACCGTGGCGCCGTCACGCTCGCTCGTCAGGATGTCGGTCATGGCCACGTGCTCCAAAATCTGCACGTTATCCAGTTTGCGAACGGCCTGGAGCAGCTTGGTCGTAATCTCCTTACCCGTAATATCGGCATGGAAGGCGATGCGCGGGCGGCTGTGCGCGCCCTCGCGGGTAAAGTCGAGGCTGCCGTCGGCCTTGCGCTCAAAGTCCACGCCCATGGCCAGCAGGTCGTTGATGACCGAGCGGCTCGAGCGGATCATGATGTCGACGCTCTCGCGGCGGTTCTCGTAATGGCCGGCGCGCATGGTGTCCTCAAAGAAGGCATCGTAGTCAGAACCCTCGGGCAGTACGCAGATGCCGCCCTGCGCGAGCATCGAGTCGCACTCGTCGACCGCGCCCTTGGAGAGCATGATCACGCGCGTGCTCGTCGGCAGATTGAGAGCCGCATACAGGCCTGCCACGCCGCAACCGGCAATGACGACGTCGCACTCCATATCGGGGTATTGTTTGGTTTCCACAGGAATCCTCTCCCTTGTAATGTGGCATAAGGGATGCCCCTCATGTCACATTGGCTTAGCGCGCCGCGTACTCAAGCATGCGGTCGAGCGTGAGCTTGGCCTGGTCGGCGGCCTCGTCCGACACGCCGATCTGCACCTCGCCCTCGCCCGTCTCCAGGCAGCGCACGAGCTTTTCGAGCGTGATGAGATCCATGTTGACGCAGGTGGGCTGCACCGCAGGGAAGTAGAACTTCTTGCCGGTACCCTGGCAGCGGCGCTCGAGCTCGTAGAGCACGCCGCGGACCGTCACGATAATGAACTCGCTCGCATCCGACTCCTCGGCGTATTTGATGATGCCGGCGGTAGAGCCGATGTAGTCGGCCTCAGCCAGGACGTCGGCCTTGCACTCAGGATGCGCCAGCACGAGCGCGTCGGGGTGGGCCTCCGTCGTGTCGACAATCTGCTCGACGGTGATGATGTGATGGCGCGGGCAGTAACCGTTGTTGAGGATGACGTGCTTTTGCGGCACCTGCTCGGCTACGAAGCGGCCCAGGTTCTGGTCGGGAATGAACAAGATGTGCTGCTGCGGCAGCTCGGAGACGATCTTGACGGCGTTTGAGCTGGTAACGCACACGTCACTCCAGCTCTTGATCTCGACCGTGGAGTTGACGTAGCAGACCACGGCCAGGTCGTCGCCGTACTCGGCGCGCGCCGCGTCGACCGTCTCGCGCTTGACCATATGAGCCATGGGGCAGTCCGCGCCCGGCTCGGGCAGCAGCACGGTCTTGGTGGGGTTGAGCAGCTTGGCGCTCTCGCCCATAAACTCCACGCCGCACAGCACGATGGTCTGCTGCGGCAGGCTCTTGGCGAGCTTAGCCAGGTAGAAGCTGTCGCCGACGTAATCGGCCACAGCCTGGACCTCGGGCGCCACGTAATAGTGCGCCAGGATCACCGCGTCGCGCTGGGTTTTAAGTTGCTGAATGGCCTCGACGAGCTCTGCGGGCACCAATGCCGCGCGCTCCGTTGCCGTCGTTGCCGATGCCAGGCCGGCCGCGATATCGCGTGCAAGCTCCGACGCATCCATGTTCGCGCTCTGTGCCATCAAGGCCCCTCTCTTTTAGCGAATCTTGGGGCTTTAGTATGACACCTAGGTTTACAGCTGACAAGACAGCTGTAAACCTAGGTGTAAAGTTGAAATAAAGATTCAATCATGCGGCAGGTCCATTTTCGAACTGGCAAGCTGAGGATAGCCGGGCTCTCGATAGCGCAGGAGGCATCTTTCGCCACCGCAATACCGCTCGGCGCGAGTTGCGCACCGTGAGGCACGAACGGGCGCTCCCCCGCGAGTGGTCCGCGCCCAATGTGGCAAAATCGAACTACTAAGGGGGCTCAGAATGCTCAAGATTATTGCCTGCGACGATGACGTCGCTTTTCTAGATAGACTGCACCGGATGATCGACCGTTGGTCGATCGAGACGGGCACGGCGGTCGATGTTGCGCTCGTTACGCGCGGCGAGGACCTGCTGGCGCGCCATGCCGCGTCGCGCGCCGACATCATCCTGCTCGACATGATCATGCCGCTCGTCAACGGCATGGACACCGCACGCGAATTGCGCCAGGCCGACACCGCCGTGCGCCTGGTGTTCCTCACCTCGTCGCCCGAGTTTGCACTGGAGTCCTACGAGGTCCGCGCCTTCGACTATCTGCTCAAGCCCGTGACTTACGAACGCCTGGCGCAGTTACTCGACGAACTTTCGAGCATGCGCCCGGCGGCAACCGACGAGCTCGTGATCAAAACGTCCTTTGGCTACCACGCCCTGCGCCTGTCCGACATCGAATATGCCGAGGCGCGCAACAAGCACGTGGTCTTCCACCTGCGCGACGGACGCGATATCGAGGCACTCGAGTCGTTCCGCAGCGTCGAGGACCGTTTGGTGCAAAATGCCACCTTCTTTAAATGCCACCGTAGCCACCAGGTCAACTTGCGCAACATCGACCACTTCGATCGCACGGACATCGTCATGCGCTCCGGCGCGTGCATTCCGCTGTCGCGCAGCAGCAAGCAGGGGTTCCAAGACGCCTACTTTGCGGTGCGCTTCGAGGGCGGGAGACGCTGATGATCTCCTCGGTCGAAATGGTCCTTTGGGCAATCCACCACGCCACAACGCTACTCTTTGGCGTCTTTGCCTCGGCGGCGCTATGCGGTATCGAAATCAATCGACGCCATGCACTCGAGTTGGTGGGGGTCGGAGCCGCAACCGGCGCTGCCTTTTCGATCGCCAATGTCGTTGGCGGAGAGCTTTTTGCCCGTCAGGTCTATCCGCTCGTCGTGCACCTGCCGCTTACCGTCTACCTGTGTGCGCGCTACCGTCTGAGCCCGCTGCTCGCGGCATTGGGCGTCACCAGCGCCTATCTGAGCTGTCAGTTCAGCAACTGGATGGGCATCGCCGCCTTTGCCGCAACCGATTCGCAGATCGCGTACTATCTGGCGCGCATCGCGACCACGCTCGGCGTCTTTGCCGTCCTGCTGCATTGGGCCGGCGACATTGGACCCCGCCTGGCGATTAAAAGCCCCACCGAGCTGGGCATCCTATTAATCCTGCCGCTCGTCTATTACGTCTTTGACTATGCCACCAACGTCTACACCACGCTGTTCCACTCGGGCTCGGTGGCGACGGTTGAGCTTTTGGCATTTGCGCTCTGTGCCTTCTATCTTATGTTTCTTGCCGTTTACCTGCGCGAATACGAAGAAAAGGAAACCGCCGAGCGAGAGCGTTGGATGCTCGAAACCCGCGACAGCGCCGCCATCAAAGAGCTCGAGGCTTGGCGTCAATCTGGGCGCGAGCTGTCGATTCTTCGCCACGATATGCGCCACTTCCTACGCGGCCTGGCGGCTTTAATTGAGGAGGGCCACACCGACGAGGCGCTCAAACGCATCGACGAACTCTGCGAAGCCGGCGACCGCACCGCCGTACGCCGCTTCTGCGCCAACGAGACCGTAAACATCGCGCTTTCGTCATTCAACTCAGATATCAATAGAAACGGCATTACCGCCAACCTGCGCGCCGCCGTACCCGAAACCGTCCACGTAGGTGACGCCGACCTGTTTAGCGTGCTCTCAAATGCCTTGGAAAACGCTATCACCGCCGCAAGCGCCGCACCCCAAGGAAAGCGATTCGTCGACCTTGACCTGCGACTTGAGGACGGCCAGCTGTTGCTGTTAGTTTCCAACACGTTTGACCGCGCGCCGCGCATGGTCGACGGCATGCCCGTGACCCGGCATGCGGGCCACGGCTTTGGAACCAAGAGCATCAAACTTGCCGTGGAGCGCATGAACGGCAACTGCCAGTTCCGCATTAACGGCGATCGGTTTGAGCTGCGCGCTGTGATGTAGAAGTACGGCGCCGATCTCGCGGCGCGCCTCGCCCGCCAGGCAATCGCTCGCCGGTGCCGATCCGCTACAGTGGAGCGACCGCCGGGGTCAGCTGCTTGATGTAGGCCCACATGCGCTGCTTGGCCGCTTTGTCGGTCAGCGCCGCCTCAAAGCCATCGAGCGCGAGCACGCGGCGGCCCTGCACATGGGCGACCAGGCCGGGCTTGAGCATGGCGGTGTCGAAGTCATCAATCGCCACGAGCATATCGGCGTAGGTTTCGCGCATGACATCGGCCGCGCTGTTATCGAGCAGCAGCACCGCCTCGGGATCCAGAGCCTCAAGCGCCTCGCGGAACAGCTCGCACGGCAGAGTCTCGCCCACCGCGACCGCTCCGTCACCTGTGCCGGCGACGCTTGCCAGCACGCAAAAATCCTCGGGCGCGTAGCCGATGGCCCCAAGCGCCTTGCGCAGCGCAGCACCGTCCGGACCGGCAGCCAGCTCGCCGCCCGAACGCTCGGCCTCGTCCAAATCGCCTTTGACCAGCACGATCGGCGAGCACGCGTTACCCACGATGCGCACGCCACGGACCGCAAGCGATGTGAGCTCCTGCTCGGCCGCCTGGGCGATGGCTTCTTTTTTCTGGCTTTGTGACGTGGACATGCGCTCTCCAATCGTTTGCGTGCCCACCATTATATAAAAGAGCTGCCCGCGAGTGGTTGCTTTGCGGGCGGCTGGGTATAAGCACGGTCGTACTGAGTTTTACGCGGCCGAGCCGCGTCGTATTATGGAGGTCACCATGGCTGACATTAAGCAGATTACCCCCGAGAACTTCGATTCCATCGTTAACGACAGCCTGCCCGTGCTGGTCGATTTTTGGGCGCCCTGGTGCGGGCCCTGCCGATCGCTCTCGCCCATCGTGGACGAGGTAGCCGATGAGCTGGCGGGCAAGCTTGCCGTTGCCAAATGCAACGTCGACGACAACCAGGACCTGGCCATGAAGTATGGCGTCATGAGCATCCCCACGCTGATTGTGTTTAAGAACGGCGAGGAGATTGACCGCTCGGTTGGCGCTCTGCCCAAGGCGAGGCTGCAGGCGCTGCTGGAGAAGCATCTGTAATACGCTTGTTACTTGCCCGCCGTCCATGAGCGGTTTTGCACCGCTCGCCGGACTGCCGGGTGCGGCGCGTGCGACCATGGATAGTATGGTAGTTACAAACAGCCCCCAGTGAACGGGTGCGAGTCGCACAGACTCGCACCCGTTTTCTTATGCAGCGGCGCGCAGAGCGGGCGTAGTAAAATCTGAATCACTGGATTACCGTCCACACAAGGAGATTTCCCATGCATGATGTTGGAATGAACATGAGCCAGCTTGCCATGAGCGTCAAGCAGGTCGACGACACCATCGAGCTCGCTCACGAGTGGAGCCATCAGTTGCTGCATGCGACCGAGAATTTTGACATGGAGCGCATCGGCGCCAAGCTCGAGGCAGCCATGGCCGCGCTGCACGAGGCCCACGACGCACTCGAGGGCTACGAAGAGGCCATCGAGGCCGACCACAACTCCGTCGGCTCCGTGAAGCTGGTGTAACGTGGCCGAACACGAGCACGGCTGCGGGTACGAGCACGAGCATCCGCACGGGGCGGACGGTGACGCAGGCTGCCACTGTAGTGGCTCCGGCTCCGAGCTGGTCCGCTTTTCGGTTACCGCACCGGACGACCTGCTGCGCCGTTTTGACGAACAGATCGCGCGCCGCGGCGACGTGGCCAACCGCTCCGAGGCCGTGCGCGACCTGATTCGCGCCTCGATCGCCAAGGAGCAGATGCGCACGCCCGATGAGCATGTTATCGGGTCGCTCACCATGATCTACGACCACCATACCGGCGACCTGACGCGCCGTCTGGACGAAGTGCAGCACGACTACACCGACGAAATCGTATCGACCATGCACGTGCATCTGGATCACCACAACTGCTTAGAGATTCTGGCGCTCAAGGGTCGCGGCGAGCGCGTCTACGAGCTGGCCGACCGTCTGCTGGGCCTGCGCGGCGTTAAGCACGGCGAGCTCACGTGCGCCGCCACCAAGCAGAGCCTGGGACTGTAGCGCACCTGTCCCTATTTGGTCGGTTTTGATGAGGGGTGTCGCATGCGACATGTGCATATTCATGTAACGGGCATTGTGCAGGGCGTTGGCATGCGGCCGTTTGTGTATCGCGAGGCCATGGCGCATGGCATTTGCGGATGGGTGCTCAACGCGGGCGACGGCGTGCATATCGAGGCGCACGCTCCGGCCGATGCGCTCGATGCTTTTGTTGCCGCGCTTTCTGAGCATGCGCCTGCGGCAGCCCGCGTAGAGTATGTCGAGGTTGTGGACCTGGCAGCCCACGGTTGGGATACCGCCAATGAACAGGGTTTTCGCATCGTAGCATCGCAGGACCAGACCGCGCACACGACGCTCGTCTCGCCCGATATCGCCACCTGCGATGATTGTCTGCGCGAGTTGTTCGACCCCGCCGATCGGCGCTATCACTACCCTTTTATCAACTGTACCAACTGCGGACCGCGCTTTACCATCATCCGGTCGCTGCCTTATGACCGAGCGGCCACGTCGATGAATTGTTTTCCTATGTGTCCTGAGTGTGCCGCGGAGTATGCCGACCCACTCGACCGGCGTTTTCACGCGCAGCCCGATGCCTGCTTTGATTGCGGGCCGCATATCATGTGGCGCGAAGCGAGCGTGGGCGATGAGCCGGGCGAAGCCGCCGCGTTGCCGGCCGTCGGCACCACGCGCGAGACCAGCGACGCCATTATCGACCGCTGTGTTGAGCTGCTGGCCGGTGGCGGTATCGTCGCCATCAAGGGTCTGGGCGGATTTCACTTGGCATGCGACGCTTCCAACGAGCAGGCGGTAGCCGAGCTTCGCCGCCGCAAACGCCGCGGCAACAAACCGCTTGCCGTTATGGTACGCGACCTTGCCGACGCTGAACGCCTGTGCCATGTCAACGACGTTGCACGCGGCTTGCTGGCCGGCAGCATTCGCCCCATTGTGCTGCTGCGCCGACGTGCTGCTTGCGAGAGCGGCGGCTCCCCCGACGCCCTCGCGCTCGCGCCGTCCGTCGCGCACGACCTTCCAGAGCTCGGTATTATGCTCCCCTACACCCCGCTTCAGCATCTGTTGCTTGCCGCGGCAGAAGCCCGCGGTATGCACGCGCTCGTCATGACCAGCGGAAACCTGAGCGAAGAGCCCATCGAGACCGATGACGATCTTGCCTGGGAGCGCCTCGTTGCCGCCGGCATTGCCGACGCGCTGCTCGGCAACGACCGCGCGATTCTCTCGCGCTACGACGACTCCGTGGTGCGCGTGGTCGACGGCGCCGTTATGCCTGTGCGTCGCGCGCGCGGATATGCGCCGCAGCCGTTAGCGCTGCCGGCGCTCGACGGCACTGCACCCTGCGTGCTCGCCTGCGGGCCGCAGCAAAAAGCTACGATCGCGCTCACGCGCGAGGACGCCGACGGCCATGTGGCCTGTTTTGTGTCGCAGCATATCGGCGATGTCGAAAACGGCGAGACCTTCGATGCCTGGAACGCCGCGCGCACGCGCTTGGAAAACCTCTTTGACCTGGCGCCTGCCGCCTTGGCATGTGACATGCATCCCAGCTATCTGTCGAGCCAGTGGGCGCGTGAACTGGCACGTAAGCACAATCTGCCGCTTATCGAAGTCCAACATCATCATGCGCATATCGCGAGCGTGATGGCCGAGGCCATCGCCGCGGGCCAGCTTACAACCGACGCGCGTGTCCTTGGCATCGCCTTTGACGGCACCGGCGCCGGCACCGATGGGACCATTTGGGGCGGCGAGTTTCTTGTTGCCGGCCTTGCCGATTTTGAACGCGCCGCGCACCTGCGCACCTGGGCGCTCCCCGGCGGGGCGGCCTCCGTGCGCGACGCCCGCCGCAATGCCTTTGCCCTGCTGAGCGAGCTCGGCCTGCTCGAGCACCCGGGTGCCGCGGGGCTATTGGGCGCCCTCGACGAGCAAACGCGCAGCGTGACAGCCACCATGATCGAGCGCGGCATCAACAGCCCGCGTACCAGCAGCATGGGGCGTCTCTTTGATGCCGCGGCGGCAATTCTGGGCATCTGCGACAAGGCAACCTACGAGGGCGAGCCCGCCATCGAACTCGAAGCCGCCGCCTGGCGCGCGCTCGGCGGTAAGACCGTTCGTCTCGACGGCAATCATGCAGGCGTATTCACGTCTGCCGACGACTCCCCCATCTTGGACCCCCAACCGCTCATCGAATCTCTTCTGAATGGAATTGAGGCAGGCACGCCGGCCGACAGGCTCGCCCTCGAGTTTCACATCGCCATTACGCACGCTACGACCCACATCGCGTGCGAGATCTGCAATCGCGAAAACCTCGATACCGTCGCGCTCTCGGGCGGTGTGTTCATGAACCGGCTTTTGCTTCAGCTCCTTACCCACGAACTCAAAGACGCCGGTCTTGCCGTCTTGGTCCCCCATACTGTGCCCGTCAACGACGGCTGCATCGCCTACGGTCAGGCCGCCATCGCTCGCGCTCGCCTCGCGCAGACAGCATCGCGATAGGCGTTTTGCCAGCCTGCGCGCCGCCGTCTCACAGGTGTAACGCGTTTGCTCGTGACTCCCGCGAGCGCTACCATCAACTGATGGGTAATTAGGCGCCTATCCAGCGCAAAACGTATAAAAGGGGAACATTATGTGCCTTGCCGTTCCCGGTAAAGTGGTCAAACGCGACGACGACCTTAAGGCGACCGTCGACATGATGGGCATCGAGCGCCCCGTTTCGCTGCGCCTCGTGCCGACGGCACAGGTAGGCGACTATATTCTCGTGCACGCCGGCTTTGGCATTCAGATTGTCGACGAGCAGGAAGCCCAAGAGACACTCGAGCTCGTCAATACCATGACCGAGCTGGCCGAAGAGGACCAGCTCGCCACTAACCCGGCCGAGGCATACTAGTGGCGGCGGCGCAGCCGGTTCGCTCCGGTATCGACTTTTCGGCATTTCGCGACCCCAAGCTGGCTCGCGAGCTCATCGATCGTATTCATGAGCTTGTCGGCAACCGCAGCATCAACCTTATGGAAGTCTGCGGTACGCATACCGTGAGCATCGGTCGCTATGGCTTTCGCTCCATTATGCCTGCCGGGCTCAAACTGCTGAGCGGTCCGGGTTGCCCCGTCTGTGTTACCGCCAACCGCGATATCGACCATGCAATCGCGCTCGCCAAGATGGACGGCGCCATCATCACCACCTTTGGCGACATGATGCGCGTGCCCGGGTCGTCTACCTCGCTCGCCGCGCAAAAGGCGGCGGGGCGCGATATTCGCATTGTGTACTCCCCGCTCGATGCACTCGATATCGCCGAACACAACCCCGATCGCCCGGTCATCTTTATGGGCGTCGGCTTTGAGACCACGACGCCCACCATCGCCGCCGCCATTTTGGAGGCCGATGCACGCGGACTCCAGAACTTCTCGGTCTATTGCGCCCACAAGACCACGCCGCCGGCGCTGCGCGCCATCGCCAACGATCCCGAGACCACTATCGACGGCTTTATCCTTCCGGGACACGTCGCTACCATCACGGGCCTGGCACCCTTTGGGTTTTTGGTCGATGAGTTCGAGACCCCCGGCGTAGTCACCGGGTTTGAGCCGGTCGATATCCTGCAAGGTATCTGCATGCTGGTCCAGATGGTTGTCGAGAAAAGGCCGGCGATCGACAACGCCTACCGCCGTGGCGTCAACGCTGACGGCAACCCCGTAGCGCGCCAGCTGGTCGAGCAGGTATTTGAGCCGTGCGACACCACGTGGCGCGGACTGGGACCGATTGCCAACTCGGGTCTTTCCATCCGGCCCGAATTCGCGCGCTTTGATGCCGGCGCCCGCTTTGACGTACCCATTGAACCGACGGTCGAACCACGCGGGTGCCGCTGCGGCGACGTGCTGCGCGGCGCCATCACGCCGAGCGACTGCCCGCTGTTCGGCCACGCATGTACGCCCGAACATCCCGTCGGACCGTGCATGGTGAGCTCCGAAGGTAGCTGCGCGGCGTACTACCGCTACCGCGACCATTAGGTTCCGCCGTTCTAACGAACGGCGGACCGGTCGACGCTGCGCCTCACCCATATAATTCCACCCACGATTGGAGTTTTCGATATGTCCCGTACTGCCACCGATAGCACTGTCCTGCTGGGCCACGGCTCCGGCGGCCAGATGATGAAGCGCATTATCGATGAGGTCTTTCTGGATGCCTTTGGGTCGCCCGAGCTGCTTGCGGGCAACGATGCCGGTGTCGCCGCACTGCCCGCAAGCGGGCGAATCGCCATGTCGACCGACAGCTTTGTGGTAACGCCGCAGTTCTTCCCCGGCGGCAATATCGGCCGACTCGCCGTATGCGGAACCGTCAACGATGTCGCGACCTCGGGCGCTAACGTGCGCTACCTCTCATGCGGCTTTATCCTCGAAGAGGGCTATCCCATGGACAAGCTGCGCCAGATTGTGCAGACCATGGCCGAAACGGCGCGCGAGGCGGGCGTGTCCATAATCACCGGCGACACCAAGGTGGTCGAGCGTGGCGGTGCCGACGGCGTCTACATCAATACCGCCGGCGTGGGCGAAGTGCCCGCGGGCGTAACGCTCAGCGGTGCGAACTGTCGGCCCGGCGACGCCATCCTGGTATCGGGTACGCTAGGCGACCACGGCATCGCCATCATGAGCCAGCGCGAGGGCTTGGCGTTTTCGAGCGACATCGAAAGCGATGCTGCGCCGCTCAATCATCTGATTGCCGACGTGCTCGCCGCCGCCCCCGACACCCGCTGCTTCCGCGACCCCACGCGCGGCGGCCTGGCATCCACGCTCAACGAGTTTGCCCAGGCCAGCGGCGTTGCCATGGAGATCGACGAGGATGCCGTGCCCGTGCGCCCCGACGTGCAGGCGGCATGTGAGATGCTCGGTTACGATGTGCTGCAGGTGGCAAACGAGGGCAAGATGGTTGCCGTGGTGCCGGCCGAGCAAGCCGATGCCGCGCTGGCAGCCATGCGCGCCGCCCGCTACGGCGAGAACGCCGCCATCATCGGTCGCGTGCTGCCACTTGCCGAGGGCGCCCGTCCCGCCGTGCGCGTACGCACCGGCTGGGGCTCGACCCGTATCCTCGACATGCTTGTGGGAGAACAACTGCCGAGGATTTGCTAACGACAAAGGCTCAGGGCTATTAAAGATATTCAGATTCCAAACATGCCCGGCACGCATGCCCAGTATCATGGGGTGCGTTTTACAACTCAAGCGGCAGGAGCACCCATGGCAGCAGCTTTTTCCCATGTGATCTTTGATCTGGATGGCACCATCCTCAACACGCTCGAGGACCTGGCGGCCGCCAGCAACCATACCTGCGAGATGCACGGCTGGCCCACGTTTGCCGTAGACGAGTACCGCTACAAGGTGGGAAACGGCATGCTCAAGCTGGTCGAGCGCTTTATGCCCGCCGAGTACGCGGGCGACGGCCGTATGTTTGAGCAGACGCTTGCCGAGTTTAGGGCCTATTACGGCGAGCACAAGGAGGACCACACCTCACCCTACGCCGGCACGATTGAGATGCTCGACCGTCTGCGCACAGCGGGCGTTCAGCTTGCCGTGCTCACCAACAAGGATCATATTTCGGCAGCCCCGCTTATCGAGAAATACTTTGGCCCCGATCGCTTTGCGCTGGTACAGGGCCGTGTGGGCGCATTTCCGCCCAAGCCCGAGGCACCCGTCACGTTGCATGTGATGAAAGAGCTGGGCGCCGATCCGGCAACCACGCTCTATGTGGGCGATTCGAATGTCGATGTTCTGACCGGCCACAACGCCGGCCTTAAGAGCGCGGGCGTCAGCTGGGGCTTCCGCGGCCGCGCAGAGCTGGAAGCCGCCGGCGCCGACTACGTGGTAGATACGCAGGACGAACTCGCCGAGCTAATCTTGGGCGAGTAGCGAGCGACACCGCTTAACGCAGCTGCGACAATTCTTCCACGCGGAAAGTGCATCCCGTTTTGGAGCTCCGAAATGGGATGCACTTTCCGTTTGAGGCGCGTCGGGGAAACCGTATCCCGTTTCAGAGCAATATTCCGGGTCGCGGTTTCCGCAACCCGCCCCATCCGGAAACCGCGACCCGGAATTCGGCCAAAAAACCGGGTCGCATTTTCCCGAGCATTTGATACGGCGTTGATACAAGGAGTGTCCCCAACTGCCGGCAGAAAAGGAACGTCCCCAAGTGCCGCCTCAATGACTACCATGGCAACGCCGCAGGTAGAGGACGGGCAGCGAGCGGGCACCAGAGCGAACAAATTGGCATGAAAAGAGGACGGCATAGACCTTCTGGTCATGCCGTCCTCTTTGAATGACAAGTTGTCGCTCTGGTGCCCGCGCAGCGTCGGGCAGTTACGGCGTTTGGTAAAACGCCGTAACGAACTACCGTGTAACTCCCCTAGCTCATCATGGCATTCATCATCTCGTTGGTTGCGGAATCGTCGGCAGACCACTCGCCGTCGTCATTGCAGGAATACTTGAAGGTGACCTTGGTGTCCTTGGTCTTAGCAGCCTTGGTCACATCGACCATAACCTGACCGGCCATCTTGTACAGCTCGTCATCGGAAGGCATCGAATCGAGCGCAGCGACCTTCTCCTGGTACTGGGTGGCAAAATCCTCAACGATCTGGTTCATGGACTTGCAGGTAATGGTGACCTCGGCAGTCGCGGTGCCCTTGTCCTCGTCGACCGTCACGTCGCCGATCCTGTAGTCAAAGCCCTCGAGATAGCTCTTGGCGTACTCCTTGGGATCGATGCCCAGCTGCTCGAACTCGTCGCCCGAAGCCTCTTCCAGGCCGGCGAGGAAGTCGTCGCCACCGTTCTTGACCTCGTCAAACTGCGTCGTAAGATCCTCGGTGATGAGCTCCTCAACCGAAGGACCTCCGCAGCCGGAAAGCACAACCACGCACGCGACCAGAACAGCCATCAGGGGCACAAGCAGCAGCTTCTTTTTCATGAGATTTCTCCCAACAAGCGGCACCGCGCTTCCCGACGCGGCGCACGTCGTAACAATAAGGCCATACTAGCAGCTAACGAACACCCCCGGCAAAGCAAAGGCGCAGTCGGCTCGATTTAACGTCCGAACGGTTTACCGATCCGCCCAACGCGCAATAAAACGTTCCGCCGCATTGTAATAAAAAAGGGTGGTCGGACAATTCGACCACCCTTGCACATCCTTTGGATGTCGCAGCCTACTTACGGACGACCTTAACGATGGCGTCACCAGCAGCGACGGCAGACTCGGCCTCGACGGCGAGCTCGACGTCGGCGAACTCGGCGGTGTTGGACACAGCCACGACGACGCAGTCCTTATAGCCGGCAGCGGCGATCTTGGCGCGGTCGATCTTGAGCATGGGCTGGCCAGCCTTAACGACATCGTCAGCCTTGACGAAGCCCTCGAAGCCGTCGCCGTTCATGTTGACGGTATCGACGCCAACGTGCACCAAAACCTCGATGCCGCTATCGGACTGCAGACCCACGGCGTGACCCATGGTGACGGTCACCTTGCCGTCGCAGGGAGCGTAGACCAGATCGTCCTCGGGCCACACGGCGCAGCCCTTGCCCAGCACCTCGCCGCTAAAGACGGGATCGGGCACGTCGGCCATCTTGATGACCTTGCCCTTGACGGGCGAGCACAGCACGTCGGCGCCGGCAGAAGTAGAGATGGAGGCAGGAGCAGCGGCAGCCGCGGGCTCAGCCTTCTTCTTGAACATGTCAAACAGACCCATACGTTTTCTCCTCTTGATTAAGCGCAACGTTATGCGCATGCCTATGGTGATTATAGTGCCAAATGGCCAAATTGCTAAGGTAAGAGCTCGAGTCGAGAGCCCTTCCAGGCCCTTCCCAAAACCTTTTCCCCAGTGGCACTCATATTGTCGATTAATCCTCGATAAGCCCCAGGCGAACGAAAGCGTTCCAGATGCCGCCGTCATCGACGTCGGTGGTCACGCAATCGGCTGCCTGTCCGGCGTTCGGCAGAACGCCGGAACTCAATCGCCGAAACTCAATTACTCCAAGCCCTCGGTACCGTTGGACTTGATGATCTTCTTGTATGCGAAGAAGCTGTCCTTGCGGCGACGCTCGTGGGTACCGGTGCCGTCGTCGTACTTATCGACGTGGATGAAGCCGTAGCGCTTGCGCATCTCGCCAGTGCCGGCGGAAACCAGGTCGATGGGACCCCACCAGGTGTAGGCAATCAGGTCAACGCCATCGGCAATGGCCTCGCCCATGGCCTTGATGTGGCTCTGCAAGTAGGCGATGCGATACGGGTCATGGATGGAGCCGTCCTCCTCGACCTCGTCGTAGGCACCCATGCCGTTCTCGACCACCATCAGCGGAATCTCGTAGCGGGCGTAAATCTCGTTGAGGGCGATGCGCAGACCCAGCGGATCGATCTGCCAGCCCCAGTCGGTGGACTCCAGATAGGGGTTCTTGCCGCCAAAGGTCATGTTGCCCTCGGTCATCTCGTGGTCCTTGTGGGTGCCCACGGTGCCGGACATGTAGTAGCTAAAGGTGTAGAAATCAACCTTGCCGTCGGCGATATCCTGCAGGTCGCCGTCCTCCATCACGAGCTCAACGTCGTTCTCGGCCCAGAAGCGCTTGGCATAGAACGGGTACTTACCGCGCACCTGCACGTCGGAGCAGTACCAGTTCATGGTGTTCATCTCCTGCTGCGTGGCGAACACGTCGGCCGGATCGCACGTGGCGGCATAGGAGAGGATGAAACAGTCCATGTTGCCCATCTTAAACTGCGGGTAATGCTCGTGGGCATAACGCACGACGCGGCCGCTGGCGACAAACTGGTGATGCAGCGCCTGCATACGAGCCTGCGGCGTGGTGTGGACCGCCGACGCCGGACCCTCAAAGCCCTGAATCATGCTGGTCTCAAAGAGGTTCCCCATGTCCTGAGTACCGCAGTTGATCTCGTTGAAGGTGAGCCAGAACTTGACCTTGTCCTGATAGCGGTCGAAGACGGTCTGGCAGTACTCCTCAAAGAAGCTGATGAGCTCGCGGCTCGCCCAGCCGTTGTATTTCTCGACCAGGTGATAGGGCATCTCGTAGTGCGAGAGGGTCACGAGCGGCTCGATATTGTGGGCACGCAGGCAGTCGAAAACGCGGTCGTAGAAGGCGAGGCTGGCCTCATTGGGCTCAGCGTCGTCGCCGTTGGGGAAGATACGGCTCCAGGAGATGGACATGCGGAACATATTGAAGCCCATCTCGGCGAACAGCGCGATGTCTTCCTCGTAGTGATGGTAGAAATCGATACCGTCATGATTGGGGTAGAAGCGGTTGGGGTCGATGTCGATCGTAATCTGACGCGGCTCCTTGTAGCTGCCTCCCAAGAAGTGGTCGTCGACGGAAGGACCGCGGCCGTCCACGTTCCAAGCGCCCTCAAACTGGTTGGCGGCGGTGGCGCCACCCCAATAGAAACCCTTGGGGAACTTGATGTTTGCCATGAGCATCTCCTTTGCATCGCGGGTCGATAGGCCGAGTATCGCCCACGCACGCGACAGACAGGGGCAGGGGTGCCAAACCCGACACTTCTTTTCGCAGACGCGCGCTGCAACAGCGCTGCAGCTGAAACTTTTTGACACCGAAGGAGCGAAGACGATCCGCTCCGCGCTTACCGGCGGTATGCCGCGGGGGTGCAGCCATACTTGTCGTGAAACTTACGGTAGAAGAAGCTCATGTTTTCATAGCCCACCGCATGCGCAGCCGCCCCGGCCGTGGCGCCGCCGCACAGAAGCTCGGCCGCACGTACCAGGCGTCGCTCCTGCACAAGCTGCCTAAAGGTCTTGCCCACATGCCGCTTGAGGAGCGCCGTCGCATAATTAGGGCTCAAGCCAAACTCCGCCGCCATCCCCTCGAGGGAGCACGCGGCGAATTCGCGATCGATATAGCCGAGCATTCCCGTCACCAGGGCAGTGGGCCCCGCCGCGCCGTCCGCCGCGCCGCGCACCAGCTCGCGCTCGTAGCAATCCATGAGCTCGGCCAAAAACAGCTGAAACAGACGCAAGACGATCTCGGGACCGTTGGGGCTCGGGTCGTACAGCTCGCAGAGCATCTCCTGCATGTAGCGCCGAATCCGACGGCTCTCGCCGCAATGAAAACGGACATGGCCCCGATGGTCCGTCTCGCTGTTGAGCGCGTTGAACAAAAACCGCGAGACCGCGCTCTCGCGCGAGAGGCTCGACTCGAGACTCCGGCGCAAAAAAGAGCGTGAAACGGTCATGCTTAGCATGATGTCGTCCTCACCAAGCGCCGCCACGGCATGCGGGCAGAGGGCGTCGAGCAAAAGCACCTCGTTGCGGCCCAGCTCGAGCCTCTCCCCCGCCACCGTCTGCGGGCAGCGTCCGCGATACACATAGCTCAGCTCCACGTAATCATGCACGTGCTCGGGAACTGCATTAAAGCGCGAGTTTTTCCTTATCGTCAGGCCACGCGGCATGCCGGGCTGGGCATAGGCAAACCCTGGCTGCCCAATCTTGCGCACTGGGCATCCGTCGATTTCGACATGCTCGGTCATAATCGACCAATCAAATGCCATGCCGTCTTTATAAGCGATCTCACTGGTGCTCAGTTCGCTGAGCCTACGCTCGAGCTCGTCGATCTCCATGGCTTGCCAATCGTTGATTTGGTCATAGTTCGTCGTGATTCAGATATTAGCAGAACGCGCCGACGCGTCCATAATCTGTGCTATGCAGCAGATCGATCGAGCCAAGGAGGATCCATGACCGCGTACTATCAGCAGGTGCTCGAGGGCACATACGACAACCACGTGCTTCCGTTTTTGTGGATGAAGGGCGAGAGCCATAAGACCATTGCCGAGTATCTGGAAAAGATCGCCGGCGCCGACATCCACGAGGTCTGTCTCGAAAGCCGCCCACACCCCGATTTTTGCGGCGAGGGCTGGTGGCGCGACTTGCGCTTTGTCATTGACGAGTGCAAGCAGCTGGGCCTTAAGCTCTGGATCTTGGACGACGCGCACTTCCCCACGGGCTTTGCCAACGGCGTCGTCAAGGAAGCCGTGCCCGAGCTCCGCAAGATCGTGCTCACGCACCGCACGTTCGACATCGTGGGCCCCACGTCCGCCGCAAGCATCGCGCTCGCCAACATGCTCGACAAAACGGAGCGCTTCCACGGCGTGACATTTATGCAGGACGGCAGCCCCGTCGACGTCGCTTACCGAGTAATCGACGATGTAGACGGCAACCCCAGCCGCCTGGTCTTCGATGCACCTGCGGGCCTCACACAGGCATGCGTGATGTTCACGAGCGGCAAGACCTCCTACAACGAGGACTACATCAATATGGTCGACCGCGCCTCGGTGGCGCAGCTCATCGATGCTGTCTACGAGCCGCATTTTGAGCATCTGGGCGATGAGTTTGGTAAGACGATCCTGGGCTTTTTCTCCGATGAGCCCGGATTTGCCAACGAGAAGGGCACCACGGGCCCCGATGGCATCTCGGACACGCTCATCGGCAAGGCCACCGCGCCCCTACCCTGGTCGGCCGAGCTTGAGCGTCGCCTACGCGCGGCACTGGGCGAGCGCTACCTGGCCGAGCTCCCGCACCTGTGGGACCGCGAGCCGGCCGGCGCGCACGTACGCCACGTCTATATGGACATCGCGAGCACCCTCTATAAGGAGTGCTTCTGCGACCAGCTCGGAGACTGGTGCCGCGCGCGCGGCGTGCAGTACATCGGCCACGTTATCGAGGACAAGGACTGTCACGCGCGCCTGGGCGTGGGCGCCGGGCACTACTTCCGCGCCGTGGGCGGTCAGGACATGGCGGGCGTCGACATCGTGATCAACCAGCTGGTACCCGGCATGGACCGCGGCCTTCACAGCTACGGACGCGGCGTGTGGGACCTCGAGTTCTATAACTACGTGCTGCCCAAGCTGGGCTCCTCGGCAGCACACCTCGACCCCAAAAAGCAGGGGCGCTGCATGGCCGAGGTCTTTGGCGCATTTGGATGGCACGAAGGCCTACGCGAGATGAAGTGGATCGCCGATCATTTTTTGGTGCGCGGCGTCAATTGGTTTGTGCCGCATGCCTTTAGCATGGCCGCCTTCCCCGACTGGGACTGCCCGCCGCATTTCTATGCGCATGGCCAAAACCCCCAGATTGCACACTTTGGGCAGCTCATGAGCTACATGAACCGTACGGCGAGCCTGCTGAGCGGCGGGCGCGCAACGGCCCCGGTGGCGCTTCTCTACCATGCGGACGCCGAGTGGGCAGGCGAGGCGAACTTTATGCAGCATGCCGCCTCCGAGCTTTTGCGCGCGCAGGTCGACTTTGACATCGTGCCGGCAGAGGCATTTGAGGACGCAGGGCGCTATGCCATTGAAATTGCCGCAGACGGTAGCGGCTTTAGCGTGAACGGCCAGGCATACCGCTGCCTGGTGATGCCCGGAGCCGAGTTTGTCGGCGGAGCCGTGCTCGACTTTGCCGCGCGTGCCGCAGCCGCAGGTGTTGCCGTGTACGCGCTGGATGAGCTGCCGAACAAGCGCTACGACGGTGACACTGCAGGCCGCGAGGGCTTTGCCTCCCTGGATGCAGCCGCGGTCGCCGACATCAAGCTCCTGGCGACCACCGAGCTCGCAGACACACTTGCCAATACCGGCATGCAGACCGTGGTTTGCGCCGAGCCCCAGCCCTGGCTGCGCGCACTGCGCTACGAGCGGGCGGGCGAGAGCTATCTGATGCTCGTCAACGAGCATCCCAAGCAGGGTATCTCCACTCAGATTGCGCTTGCCGACGGCACACCCGTTGCAGGCGCGCGCCTCGACCTGCTCAACGGCACCGAGCCCGCCGCCTTTGACGGCACACTCGAGCTGGCTCCCTACGAGAGCTGCATCGTGGTCCTTGGGGCTACAGGTTCCGTTGCTGTGGCAACCGCCGAAGACGAAGCCACATGCGTCGACGGGCCCTGGGCGGTTGCCTTCTCTGCCCCTGGCACCGATGCCTTTGGCGAGTCTGTTGAGCTTGCAGACCTGCGCGACCTTTCCTCGGCCGAGTTCCCCGGCAAGGCCGGCACATTCCGCTACCGGGCCTCCTTTGTCCTGGGCGAAGCGGCCACCCGCACCGTCATCGACCTTGGCGAGGTCTTTGAGACCGCAACCGTCACCCTCGACGGCAAATCCCTCGGCACACGCATCTGTCCGCCTTACCGCTTTGAGGCCGGCGCGCTTTTGGCCGGCGAGCACGCGCTTACGATCGATATCATCAACACCCTCGACCACGCCGTCCCCGACATGTTCGGCATGACCGAGCCCTCCGATCCCAGCGGCCTCTTGGGGCCCGTACGCGTGCTCGGATAGCAGCCCGAGCGCAAACAACTCGGGCAGGGCACGCCCTATGTTGAGCCCGCGCAGCGTCGAGCGGTCCGTCGTTCATAGACCGGCGGACCAAAACTCCCAGCCAAGCCGAACGTTTTATTTATCGCTATGATTGGTTTATCGCGACGCAAACGCATAGGAGCCATATGGATATCAGGCGAAAGATCACGCAGGGCAAAAGCCTCACCCCCACCGAGCAACAACTTGGGCGAACGGCCCTCGCCATGGGCGAGGATGTGCGCGGGCTTTCCATTAAGGAATTTGCCGCGTGCGCCAACGTTTCGGTCGCGAGCGTGCACCGCTTTTGCAAAAAGCTCGGCCTCGAGGGCTTCAAAGATCTCAAGGTCGAGCTCATCCGCCAGGCGACCGAGGCGGGCAACCGGCGCGACGTGGACATCAACTTTCCCTTCGATGCCACCTCCACCCCTGCGCAGGTGATGGAACGCATGGAGGGGCTCTACCAGACCACCTTGGCCGAAACGCAGGAGCTGCTCGACCCTGCACAGCTCAACCACGCCGCCAAGCTCATCATGCGCGCCGGCACCGTGGACATCTACACGGGCTCGCATAACCTGTATCCAGCGGGAATGTTCCGCGATCGCCTGCTTTCCGCCGGCAAAAGCGCGACGTGCCACGACAGCGTCGAGGCTCAGGTGCGCACGGCGCTCGCCTCGGGTCCCGACCATGTGGCAATCATCATCTCCTACAGCGGCCTTGCCCCCAACCTCAAGGAGATCTTGCCGATCCTTAGCAGTCGACATGTCCCGGTCATCGTCATCGGCACGCCGTACTGTGCCCGCATTCACCCCGGCTTTGCCGCCTATCTCACGGTAAGCGACCACGAGAGCATGACGCACCGCATCACGCAGTTCGCCAGCCATATCGCCGTGCAATACGTACTCGATTCGCTCTATAGCAGCTACTTTGCCAAAGATTACGCCCGCTGCTCCGAGTTCTTAGAGCGCTCGTTCCCCTACACCCGCCTGCCCGGACTCAAGTAGCGACGAGCGTGGATTTTTGGACACTCAGATAACGAGCGTGGATAATCTCCCACTTTGAGCCCACAAACAGGCTAAAAACGGGAGATTATCCACGCTCATTTTGGGTCCCCTGGGAACGCATGAGGAGGGCGGATAGACAGCCGTTATTTGCGAGGCGTCAGCGACGTAAAGAGTCCGTGTTGGTTGCAGTAAAGATATATCCTGCCGCGCCCGGTAATATGGAAGCGCGGCTGCACCGATTGCTCTGGATAGAGCTTCTTAAAGCAGATGCCGTCCATAGTCGCATATGCCACAAAGCTAATGTAGTGATCCTTGGTCATGGGATGATCGAGCGTGACGTACCAATCGTCCTCGATGCGCTCGATGGAAAAGGCGTGGTCCGCGTCCGGCTCTTCGGCCTCCTGGGGAAACATCGTGGAGCCACAGCAGCTAAAGCTGCCTTCTCCGAGCGCGTGCACAACGTTTCCGCAGATAGGGCAAACGTAAAAGACGCCTTTGAGCATATTGCCTGCACGGTTGGCGTTGGCCCGAATGTCACCAGCCAAAAGCTCAGCCACGCTTATGCCGAGTCTCTGGGCCAAAGGCTCAACGAGGGAAATGTCGGGAAGGCCGCGGCCGGATTCCCACTTGCTGACGGCTTTATCGGTCACGCCAAGGCTTTCCGCCAGGGCGCGCTGGGTGAGGCCGCGCTCTTCGCGCAGCTGCTTGATGGCATGCGCTGCCAAAAAAGTATGGGAGGCATTGGTTTGCCGTGTCTGGTTCATGGGCTGTCCAATCAAATTGAAGAAATGGAGTGAACCGGTTCGACAGTCAGTATCCATTTGAAGGCCAGGCTCGACAACCTACGCTGCGTAGACATGCGCCAATCGAACGAGCGCGGATTTTTGGACGCTCATCCTGAGTAGTCATTTAAGAACGTCCCCAATGACTACTCATTTATGTCTGTCCCCAATGACTACCAAGGCAACGCCGATGTTTTGGCAACGACAGCGAAAACCCGCCAGAGCGAGCAAGGTGCCTTGAAACGAGGCGGCATTGATCTTTCGATCATGCCGCCGAAGTTGAAAGGCAGATTGCCGCTCTGGCGGGTTTGCAGCGCCGAGCCGTTACGCGGGTTGGTAAACCCGCGTAACTACTCCCGAGCTCCGTACTGCTCGTAGTAGGCGTCGATAGCGGTCTTGAGCTCGTCGTCGATGACGACTTTGCCGTCGATCTCGTGGTTGTAGAGGGTCTCGACGACCTCGGCCATGGAGACGATGCTCGCGACGGGGAAACCGTACTTGGCCTCGATCTCCTTCTGCGCGGTGGTCACGCCACCCTTGCCGACCTCCATGCGGTTGAGGGACACGATGAGGCCCTTGATCTCGACATCGGCAGCAGCCTTGACCTTGGGATAGGTCTCGTCGATGGACTTACCGCTGGTAGTGACGTCCTCGACCATGACCACGCGGTCGCCGTCCTGGGGCTCGTAGCCCAGCAGGTTGCCCTTGTCGGCGCCGTGGTCCTTGGCCTCCTTGCGATCGCAGCAGTACTTGACCTCCTTGCCGTACAGCTCGTGGTAGGCAATTGCGGTCACGACGGCCAGCGGAATACCCTTGTAGGCCGGTCCAAACAGCACGTCAAAGTCGTCGCCAAAGTTATCGTGGATGGCCTGGGCGTAATACTCGCCCAGCTTCTTGAGCTGGTAGCCCGTCACATAGGCGCCGGCGTTCATAAAGAACGGGGACTGACGGCCGCTCTTGAGCGTAAAGCTGCCGAATTTAAGAACGTCGGACTCAACCATGAACTTGATGAACTCTTGCTTGTAAGCCTCCATGCGGGCTCCTCTCGTAATCGCGTACGTGCCTTCCAGTTTAGCGCAGGCAGGGCGCGTTGCGGGCGCGCTTTGGGGCCTCGGCATTCTGTAAAGGCTTTGTCAAGGGCAATGGTTTTCCAAACATTGGGGTTGACACGGCAAACCCCCTCATCAAGAATACGGGCGGATTGTAACGGGTACGAGATACCCAAAGCGCGCCGCGCCCGGCCTTAAGGAGGTGTGCCATGGAAGGCAGTCATAGTCGAAAAACCTGCATGTCGCCCTCGGCACGCCGCGAGGATTCCGCGCACGCATAAGCGCCAACAGCCGATCGTCAAAACCACCACAAAGGTGCCTGTCCCTTTGTGGTGGTTCGAAAGCATGACGTGAGCGACATCTAGGTTTTTTGAAGCACATACGACACGTACGCTAACTCCCTTCAACAAGGAGGACCCTATGCTGATGCTCAAAACCGCCACGGTACTCGAAGCCATCTCCAAGCGCCGCCGCACGGCGCGCCCCGCCGCTCATACCGGCATGTCCAAGAACACCATATTCGCCGCCACCCATAGCGCCGAGGATGCCCTCGTGCTGCTCGACGCCACAGCCGACGGCCTCACCGCCGAGCACGCCGCCGAGCGCCTGAGCGCCGTCGGCCCCAACACCATCGAAGCGCCGACCAAGACGCTCGCCCGCCGCATCGCCGACGCGTTCGTCGATCCCTTCGCTGGCATCCTCGCCGCCCTCGCACTGGTCTCGCTCTACATCGACGTGCTCGCCGTGCCCGAGCTGCAGCGTGACCCCTCCACGGTCATCGTCATCGGCATCATGCTGCTGGTATCGGGCGGCATGAAGTTTATCCAGGAAGCCCGCAGCGGCAATGCGGCCGAGGCCCTTAAGGACCTGGTCTCCAGCACCTGCTGTGCCCTGCGCGACGGCGAGCGCGTCGAGATCCCCTTCGACGAGCTCGTCCCCGGCGATGTAATCCGCCTCTCTGCCGGCGACATGGTGCCGGCAGATGCCCGCATCATCACCGCGCGCGACCTGTTTGTGATCGAGTCCGCACTCACCGGCGAGAGCGAGGCCGTCGAGAAGACCGCTGCCGCCGCGGGTGCCGACAGCTCCGCGCTACCACTCTCTGCCTGCAAGAACATCGTCTTTACCGGCACCTCCGTGCAAAACGGCACCGCCATGGCGCTTGTCGTTGCCACCGGCTCGGACACCTACCTGGGCGGCATCGCCAAGATGCTCAACGGACGCGGCGAGAAGAGCGCGTTTGACCGCGGCGTCTCGAGCGTCTCCATGCTGCTCGTGCGCCTCATGCTCGTTATGGCGCCGGCGGTCTTTGCCATCAACGCCGCCACCAAGGGCAACGTCATCGACGCGCTGCTGTTCGCCACGAGCGTGGCCGTGGGCATCACGCCGCAGATGCTTCCCGTCATCGTGACCACGAGCCTGTCGCAGGGCGCCAAGGACCTCGCCCGCCGCCAGGTTATCGTCAAGGAGCTGCCGGCGATCCAAAACCTCGGCGCGATGGACGTCCTGTGCTGCGACAAGACCGGCACCCTCACCGAAGACCGCATCGTGCTCGAGCGCTACCTCAACACCGACGGCAACGAGGATGCGCGCGTGCTGCGCCATGCGTTTTTGAACAGCTTCTTCCAGACCGGCCTCAAAAACCTTATCGACCTGGCCGTCATCGACCGTGCCGATGTGACGCCCTCGACCGTCGTGCCCGATTCTATGCTGGGCCAGAGCCTGCGCGACCGCTATACCAAGGTCGACGAGGTGCCCTTCGATTTCTCGCGCCGCCGCCTGAGCGTAGTTGTCGCCGACGCCCAGGGCAAAACCCAGATGGTCACCAAGGGAGCTGCCGAGGAAATGCTCGAGATCTGCTCCTTTGTCGAGGTCGATGGCGCCGCCCAGCCGCTTACCGAAGATAAGCTCGCCCAGATTCGCAAGCAGGTCGCCGGGCTCAACGCCGAGGGCCTGCGCGTGATTGCCGTGGCGCAGAAAACCAATCCGCGCTGCGTGGGCGAGTTTGGCATTGCCGACGAATGCGACATGGTGTTGATGGGCTTTTTGGCCTTCCTCGATCCGCCCAAGGCGAGTGCCGCGGGCGCCGTCGCCACGCTCGAGGCCAAGGGTGTGGCGGTCAAGGTCCTGACCGGCGACAACGACCGCGTCGCCGCCACCGTCTGCGAACAGATCGGTATCGACGCGAGCAACGTCTTGCTCGGCTCCGAGATCGATGCGCTCGATGACGCCGAACTTGCCGAGCGCGCCGAGAACACCCACCTCTTCGCCAAGCTCTCGCCTCTGCAGAAGGCGCGCCTGGTGCGCGTCATGCGCGAGCTGCTCGGTCACACCGTGGGCTTTATGGGTGACGGCATCAACGACGCCGCCGCCATGCGCGCGAGCGACTGCGGCATCTCGGTCGACTCCGCCGTCGACATCGCCAAGGAATCCGCCGATATCATCTTGCTCCAGAAGGACCTGGGCGTGCTCAAGCGCGGCATCATCGAAGGCCGCCGCACCTACGGCAACCTACTCAAGTACCTCAAGACCACGGTGAGCTCCAACTTTGGCAACGTGCTATCCGTGACCGTCGCGAGCCTGTTCTTGCCGTTCTTGCCCATGAGCGCTCTGCAGCTGGTGCTGCTGTCGCTGGTCTACGAGATCGTGTGCATCGCGCTGCCGTGGGACACCGTCGATGACGCCTGGACTGCCCGTCCGCGCGCCTGGGATGCCGCGTCCATTAAGGGCTTTATGCTCGAGTTGGGTCCCGTGAGCTCACTGTTTGATATCGTGACTTTCGCCGCGCTCTTCTTTGTGGTGTGCCCCGCCGCCGTGGGCGCGAGCTGGGCCGAGCTTGCCGCTGTAGGCGACGTCGCAGGCATGGCGGCCTTTACGGCGCTCTTCCAGAGCGGTTGGTTTGTCGAGTCCATGTGGTCGCAGACGCTCGTGGTCCACATGCTGCGCTCCCCGCGCCTGCCACGCCCGCGCGACCACGCCGCGCCCGCGCTGTGCCTCCTCACCGTGCTGGGCCTGGTGCTCGTCACCTGGCTGCCGGCAAGCCCCATCGCCGATGCGCTGGGTCTCATGCCGCTGCCGCCAATCTTCTTCGCGCTGCTCATCGGCATTGTCGCCGCCTACATCGCGCTCACCCAACTGGCCAAGCGCCGCTACATCGCCCGCCACGGTGAGCTGCTTTAGCACGGTGAGCCGCCACAGTAGACAGCCCAAGGGCAAAACCACCACAAAGTCCCCTTTGTGGTGGTTTTGGTGCGCTACGAGGCATTGGTCAGGCGGCTCCAGAGTTCGTCAATATCGATTTGGTCGCCGCCGCTCAGATAACCGGTGTGAATAAAAGATTCACTATAGATATAGATGTCATGCGCGCTGTCGCCATCATCTTCGGTGTCGTAGGCCGAAATCACGTAACGGCTGCCGTCGAGCGCCTTGACCAGCCAATACACGGAATCGTCGATTGTGCACTTCTCCTGCACTATCGCTGCATCGCCGATTGCGCCGGTGAGCGCACGATTGCCCGTCGTATAGCCGCCCACCGAGAGCAAAATCGCCACGCTATCGTCTCCGCCGCCCGGCTCAAGTTCCTCGTACTCGGACTCCGAAAGCGGTATCGCGCTGTTCGCAAGTTCGTCCACGTCATCCGAAATCTTAGAAAAGGTAAAAGCGAAAAGTCCCGCGTCATCGGCGGCACCGTAGCCCACGCTCTCGCCTTGCCACTCATAGTTTTGATGCTTGAGCAGGCGCACCAGGTCGGCGCCGTCCAAGTTGATCGCAGCATAGACCGTCACGTTGGCGTTGTCGTCTACACAGGCGGCGTCCGCCGTGGTCGCCTTCTTGGCACCGCCCGCGCCGCCCAATCCGCCCGAGCAGCCAGCCAGCGCACAAGCCAGCGCACCCGCGCCTGCCACAAAGGCCGCACGGTTCATCGTCACTTCATTCATCATGTTCGTTCCTCGCTATGGTATTGGCCACGTCGCACCTAGCCGAGCGCGCGTCCAGTCTTTTCCTGCCAAAACTCGTCTATCGTCGGAGCACCGCCGCCCTGGGTAAACCTACCGGTCTTGATAGCCTCCTCGGTAATGAGATCCAAGCGGTAGTCACCGTTTTCCATCGGACTCGCCATGGCAACGTGCCGCGCCATGTTGGAACCGTATACGCACGCGATCCATGAGCCCGAAGTAATCTGCGCCCGGTCCTCGACCGGCACGGAAAAGCCCGCGATAACATCCTCGCAGCTCGAATAGCCCGAAAGTTGCAGCGTGAACATCACGGTGCTTCCGGTGCCGCCCTTGTCGAGCTTTCCGATTTCGTCCTCGCCGAGCCATTCGGTCGCGCCGTCCTTGCTGATATTGCAGACGCTGAGCACGTGTCCCGCCTCGTCCTCGTACATCTCGAGCGCGTCTTGCCAGGTATAGCCCTGCTGCGAGGCAAACTCCTGCAACTGCCAGCCCTTAAGCTCGAGGAGCGCCGCGATGCTGATGTTGCGGTGCGCATCCCAGCAATCATCCGACCACGTATCGAACGCATCCGCCGAGCCGCTGTCCGCGCCCGGGCCGCGGTCCGCGTCGCCGGAATCGCCCGACGTCGCACCCGCGTCCATCTTGTCCTTTACCGGGCGGTCGTCGTTAAAACCCGTCGCATCCTGCGTCCGCTGTCCGCCGCACCCCACAAGCGTCAGCAGCGCCGTTCCCGCCGCCGCGACAAATGCCGTGCGCGAAAGTACCGTCTCCCTCATCATTGTTCCTTTCCCGTTCTTTATCACCATGCCGAGAAACACACCCGGCATCGATTCACACATAACCCGCCTCACGCTATTGACGAGGCAGCTCCGTCCAGCCAAAACCGGGTTCAAAACCATCGCGTGTACCGATCACATCGCCCGAACCGTTGACCCAGGCCTGGTCGGCCATCACCGAGACCTCGACATCGGTGCCGTCGGGTCTGGCGTAATGGTTGACCCCGCGAATGGCATCGGAATACGAGGCGGCGCCCGTCCCCACGCCCGCGCTGGAATAATTGGCGGCGCTGGCAGCCATATTCGCGGCGTGCTGACGGTCGCTGCGATCGAACCACGCCTGCTGGTAGCTGTCGAACGCCGCCTGTTGCGAGGCATGCATCTGTTGCCAGGCTGCAAACTGCTGTTGCTGCTGGGCAATGTTCATCTGCGTGCGTTGGCGCTGCTCAAGCACCATCTGTTGCTTTTGAGCTGACGCCTCGCGTGCAATCGCCGGATTGAGCCGCAGAGTCGACGCCATTGATGCAAGCGCCGTGGAGGCCGCCTCTTCCAGGCGACCTTCTGGCACAACCAAACAGAAGCTGTCCCTGATACGCCACTGCAGCAGGTCGGCCGCACCCAGCTCGAACGACGCTCCGTCCGGGCAACCGCCTCGACCCGTGGGCTGTTCTTGCGCGACGCCCCGTCCCGCCGCTGCCGCCGCCTTGCGCTCGCGCAGGCGCTTGCCCAAAACACCGCCGATCAGCCCACTCGAAAGGCTCGCGCCCAGCAGCGCCTCGGCCCCAGCGGCAACACCTTTGCCCATAGAACCCGCGACGCCTCCGATTGAAAACATATAGCCCTCGACTTTGGCCGCCACCGCGAGCTCGGTGGGCACCGGAGCGCCCGTGAGCCGATATCGACGCATGCGGCACTCATAGACCACATCACCCGGTTCCATCGAAAAGCCCTGGATTGCAAAGTCGTTTGCCGCCTCGCGCTTTACGCGGGCACGCTCGCGCTCGATATCGACCGCCGCGCTCGATGGGTACGGTTGCTCGGCAACAACCTCTGCCCGCGCGCCCAGCCGTGCTGCACAGGCCTGAGCCAGTTCGTCGCAAGCTGCCTCCACGTGCACAAACACCTTGCGTTCGGTTTGCGTGGGGATACGCTTGGCAACGGCGCCCGCATCCACGTAGCAGAGCTCGGAGCGGTACATAATCCGCTCACCCATCGGACCCGCCGCCGTCACGCCAACCGAAATCGGGCAGTCGAAACTGCCGCTGCGCTCAAGATGCGCTTCTTCGATATGCCAGCCCCGCGGCAGCACCACCTGCGCGAGTGCCTGGCCGCCAGAGGTATCGCATGCGGCATGAAGCTCAAGGTCACCGATGTGAGGCGCATCCGTCGTGGCTGCGTCACGAGACGACGCGACGCCGGCAGTCTCCACCGGCGCATCGGCCGGCGCGTCCACACTCGGGTCGCCGCCTTCGTCCGCATCGTCATCGGCAGTCGCCCCATCTGTAGCCCCCACGGCGCCCGAGTAGCCCACAACGCCCTCAAGTCTGACGCCGCACCCCGGGCAAAATCGCACCGGCACGCCGGCGACCCGAGGCAGCTGCGCCCCGCACGCCGGGCAGAATCTCAAGTCACTCATCCCGTACATCCCTAATTTCGTTAGCTGTTTTTGATTGCGGCAAGCTGCCGCCATAACTCATCGGCACCGTTAAGTCGATACGCCGTCTTATCGAGCACGATGTTTTTGCCCTCAAGTTCTACCGATTGCTCCGAGCCATCCGCATAGACAAAGACGAGCGTTCGGCCGGCATCGCTCGTCCGCTCATCCACCGCATCCCCCACGGTGCAGCCATCGAGCGCGGCAAAAGTCGATGCGACCAGTTCGGCATCGTCGGTCTCATAGGCCGTCCGCGCCTCCCCGTCCTCGATAAGCTTGACCGCCACCGGAACGACAGCGCAATCGTTGAGCGACACTTGCGCGGCAGTCTTTCCCTGAGCGCCATGGTCGCCGGCAACGTAAACTCGCATGAGTGTCACCGCCGCGGCAAAGACCACCACGGCGATAAGCGCGCCCGCAATTTTATTAGACGCGCAACCCCGAGACGCCATAGGTGCACCCCCTCCGTTCTGCTCTGCTCAGCATCACATTCATATGCCTTTGAGCACCAAAACGGCAGGTGACAAATGTCTCATATTCATATTTTTGCAGGTAAAAAACCACCACAAAGGTGCCTGT
>UQNC01000024.1 GCA_900542175.1 uncultured Collinsella sp.
CAAAGGAAAGCACTTAATGTGCTTTCCGTCTTGCGCAGGACTGTAGAGCAGGAAACTTAGCCCGTGCCGGGCCCGCTGAGACCAGACCGGCGGGATAGACCGGTTCAGATGGGGCTTTGATGCATGGGTGGTCTGTTGTTGTGCAAATGGGTATCATACTGTGGTTATTGCATCGACTCTGTGATGCATGTTTGTACGTTCCCGGCGGTCGGTTTGCCAGAAGCGCCCCGTCGGTTGTTCCAGACCCGTTTCGAAGAAAGGAAACCACACTAACCTATGGCAGCTAAAAAATCATCTCCCTTGAAGATCATCCCGCTCGGCGGCCTTGATGGCATCGGCAAGAACATGACGGTCTTCGAGTGCGGCGACGACATGGTGCTCGTCGACGCCGGTCTTATGTTCCCGGATGACTCCCAGCCTGGTATCGACCTGGTGCTTCCCGACTACACCTATGTTCTGGAGAACGAGGAGAAGCTCCGCGGTATCATCGTCACTCACGGCCACGAGGACCACACCGGTTCGCTTCCGTACCTGCTGCAGGACCTCAACAACAAGGTGCCCATCTTCTCGAGCAAGCTGACGCTCGGTTTTATCGAGGGCAAGCTCTCCGAGTTCCGCATCCGCGCGCCTAAGTTCCGCGAGGTCAAGGGCGGCAGCCATGTCAACCTCGGCGGCATCTCGCTCGACTTCTTCTCGATGACGCACTCCATCCCGGGCGCTCTGGGCGTGTTCATCCGCACCAATCAAGGCACCGTTATGCACACCGGCGACTTTAAGCTCGACCAGACGCCCATCGATGGCGTCACGCCCGACTATGCCGCTATCAGCCGCTTTGCCAAGCAGGGCATCGACCTGCTGCTTTCCGACTCCACCAATGCCACGGTTCCCGGCTTTACCAAGTCCGAGGCCGAGGTTGGTCCCAACCTGCTGCACGCCATCAAGAACGCCCCGGGTCGCGTGTTCGTCGCATCGTTCTCGAGCCACATCCATCGTTTGCAGCAGATCTGCGATGCCGCCCGCAAGTGCGGCCGTAAGGTCGTTGTGACCGGTCGCTCCATGCTCACGAACACCCGCGTGGCGCGCGAGCTCGGTTATCTCAACATCGATGATGCCGATATCATCGATGCCTTCGATATTGATAATCTTCCTGACGACAAGATCGTCGTCATGTGCACTGGTTCGCAGGGCGAGCCGCTGTCGGCCCTGTCCCGCATGGCCAATGGCGAGCACAAGACGCTCTCCATCCACGAGGGCGATACCGTTATCCTCTCGGCAACTCCCGTTCCTGGCAACGAGAAGGCCGTCCAGCAGGTCGTCAACAGCCTGGCCAAGCTCGGCTGCGACGTGTGGGATAAGAACCGCGCTCTCGTCCACGTCTCGGGTCACGGTAGCCAGGAGGAGCTCAAGCTCCTGATGGCCATGGCCAAGCCCACGTACTTTATGCCGGTTCACGGTGAGGCCGTGCATCTGCGCGCCCATGCCCAGCTGGCCCGCAAGATGGGCATCAAGGACGATCATATCTTTATCCTCGATAACGGCGACACGCTCGAGATGCGCGGTGGTATCGTCAAGCGCGGTACGCCCGTCGAGTCCGGCGTCGTTTACGTCGACGGCCTGCGTATCGGCGATACCGACCCCATCGTCCTGCGCGATCGCCAGAAGCTCGCCAACGACGGTATGGTCACGGCCGTTGCCATCGTCTCTCTCAAACACAAGAAGATCGAGGCCATCGAGTTCTCGGGCCGCGGCGTTTCGTTTGCCATCGACGACCAGTTCTCCGAGGATGCCTCCGCGTCCATTATGAAGACGATCGAGAAGGGTAAGTTCAGCTTTACCAGCAGCGGTTCCGATGCCATTCGCAAGGCCGTGCGCGATTCGCTCTCTAACTTTATCTGGAGCCGTACGCGCACCCGTCCGATGATCATCCCGGTCGTCATGGAGGTTTAGTTTGGCGCGCGGATCTGCACAAAACGCCAAAGGCAATAAGGCCAATAACCAACCGGCATCTGCTAAGGGTGCCGGTTCCCATCTGCGTGCCAATAAGGGCCACGAGGCGGACTTCGATGAGTTTGAGCCCTTGGTCGAGCCTTCGGCCAATCGCGATATCGCCGGCGTGGTCATCGCCGTTTTGGCGATCGCGTCCTTCATTGCCGTGATCTCACCGGCAACAGCGCCCGTGACGGCTGCTGTTGCCGGGTTCTATCACCTGGGCTTTGGCCTGGGCGCCTACGTGCTGCCGATCGTCATCTTGCTGTTTGCCGCCACGCTCTTTTTGGGTGAGGACTCGCCGCTCAACGTGCGCTCTGTCGCGGGCGGCGCCGTGGTCTTTATCGCCGTCGTCTCCATTCTTTCGCTGATGGTGCCGGGCACGAGCGATTCGTGCGACCTTATGTTTACGCCGCAGAACCTTTCCGTGTCGGGTGGCTACATTGGTGCGTTTATTGCGAGTGCGCTGCAGAATGCCCTGGGTAAGCCTGTCGCGATGGTGGTCCTGTTGGGTCTGGCCGTCGTTGGTTTTGTCATCATTGGCTTTTCGGTGGGCGGTGTGCTGCGCTCTGCCCGCGATCGTGCGGCAGATTTTGCCGAACGCCGTCGTGCCGATGTCAACGCCAGCCCGTGGGGCGATGAAGAGGCCCTGTCTGTTCCCGGCGTCGCTCGTCCGCACCTGAGCATTCTGCGCCAGAAGGGGACTGACGCCGCGGTGACCACGGTCATGGGTGGCGATGTCGACCCGGTTTTGGATGACGACGAGGACGATGACCCATTTGTCGTCGTATCCGAGTCGGTTGAAGCCGAGCGCGCCAAGACCACGCTGCTGCCGCGCCGCCATGCCAAGAAGGGCAAGGCTGCGCCCAAGCTCAACACAAGCGAGCCCGACCCGTCTTGGTCCGATAGCGAGATTGAGCTCACCGAGGGTGACGACGAGGACGACGAGGCTCCGCTCGAGACCGCCAAGACAACCTTGCTGCCGCGTCGCCACGCCAAGCGCGGTCAGGTCACTGGACGGCTTTCGATGGAGGACGATCCGGACAAGGTTGACGAGTCCGAGCCGCCGTTTGCCGTGAACCCTGTTTCGGCCGCACCTCAGATTCCCGACTTCTTAAAGCATCCCAAGGTTGCCGATGCGCCTGCCACGAGTGCTGTCGAATCGGCTGCGGCTCGTGATGGGGGAGCGGACGGCGGCGCCGCAGATAACGAGGGCGAAGAAGAGGACGGCCTCAAGCTTCCGCCGCTCGAAATCCTACATGCCAACCCGCAGTCGGCTTCTGCCGCGTCTTCGGATAAGGAGCTGGAGCAGACCGCTGAGTCACTGCAATCCACCTTGCTTGAGTTTGGCCGCAGTGCCCGCGTGGTCGGCTGGATCGCCGGCCCCACGGTGACGACCTTTAAGCTGCAACCTGGCGAGGGCGAGCGCGTGAGCAAGATTTCGAGCCTCGAGGACGATATCGCGCTTTCGCTCGCCGCCCAGTCGGTTCGTATCTTTGCCCCGATCCCCGGCACCTCTCTCGTTGGTATCGAGATTCCCAACCGCAAGCGCCAGAACGTCAATCTGGGCGACGTGCTGCCCTATGTGAAGGGCGGTCCGCTCGAGCTCGCCATCGGCCGCGACGCCGAGGGCACGCCGGTCGTCGCCGACCTCGCCAAGATGCCCCACCTGCTGATCGCCGGTACCACGGGTTCCGGTAAGTCGGTCATGATCAACTCCATCATCACAACCCTGCTCATGCGCGCCCTTCCCGAGGACGTTCGCCTGATTATGGTCGACCCCAAGCGCGTTGAGCTTGCGGGCTATAACGGTCTTCCGCATCTCTATGTGCCCGTGGTGACCGAGCCCAAGCAGGCCGCGAGCGCTCTGCAATGGGCTGTGTCCGAGATGGAGCGTCGCCTGAAGGTCTTCGAGCGTCTCAACGTGCGTAAGATCTCGACCTACAACGAAAAGCAGGCTGCTGGCGAGTTTGAGCATTACGACAACCCGCCGCAAAAGATGCCCTACCTGGTCATTATCATTGACGAGCTCTCTGACCTGATGATGGTCGCCGGTAAGGATGTCGAGGCCTCGATCGTGCGTATTGCACAGCTGGGCCGTGCCGCCGGTATTCACCTTATCGTTGCCACGCAGCGCCCCAGCTCCAACGTGGTGACGGGCCTTATCAAGGCCAACATAACCAACCGCATCGCCTTTAACGTCGCCACGGGCATCGACTCGCGCGTCATCATCGACCAGATGGGTGCCGAGAAGCTCACCGGTTTGGGCGACATGCTGTTCTCCAAGGTCGACTGGGGCAAGCCCCGCCGTATCCAGGGCTGCTTTGTCTCGGACGACGAAATCAACGAGATTGTCGAGTTCGTCAAGTCGCAGAGTGAGCCAGACTACCACGAGGAGATCCTGTCTGCCGTGGCGCCCGCTTCCATGTCCATGGCGGGTGGCGGAGGCATTGTCCGCACCGGAGTAGCCGAGCCGCAAGACGATGATCCGCTCATTTGGGAAGCCGCCCATATTGTGGTGGAATCGCAGCTTGGCTCCACATCTGGCCTGCAACGTCGTCTGAAGGTTGGCTATGCGCGTGCCGGGCGTATTATGGACATGCTGGAAGAAAAGGGTGTCGTCGGCCCGCCCGACGGTTCCAAGCCGCGCGAGGTCCTGTTGGACGAGGAGGGGCTTGCCGCGCTGGAATCTGTCGACGCCGAGATGGCACGTGAAGATCGTGAGTTTGGAGGATTCTGATGGCTGCACGCTTTGGTGACATGCTGCTCGAGCAGCGTCGCCGAATGGGCCTTTCCATTCAGCAGGTCGCCAACACCATCAAAATCAGGCCGCAGATCATCGAGTTTTTCGAGACCGGTAACTTTGCTTCGATGCCGCCGCGCGGCTATGCGCAGGGCATGATTTCGAGCTATGCTCGCTTTTTGGGCCTCAATCCGCGCGAGGTCGTCAATGCCTACTTTGACGAGCTGATGGCATACGAGCGCGAGACGTCGCAGCAGGGCGGTCGTTTTCAGGACGCCGCCGGCTATGTCAATTCACGTTCCTCGGTGGATAATGGGCGCTTCTTGATGGTTCAGGGTGGTCGCTCAACGCGTTATGGTCAGCGTCCGCAGCAGGCTGGCTATATTACCGAGACGGGTTCGGGCGAGGAGATTCGCTCACAGCGTGACCGGTTCCGCAGTACGCCGATGCCCGAGGACCGTGCACTTCCCGCTGCCCGCGGCGTGGCGCGTGACCCTCGTGCCGGCTACGGCGACGGCGGCTATTCCGATCGCGGTCACCGTGGTATCTCCACCGGACGTTCTCGCAGTGGCTATGCGGACGCCGATGCCACGCAGGTGACGCCGCGTCTTCGCTCTCAATCACAGCCGTATGGCCAGCGCTCTTCGGCTCCGCGTGCGGGCCAGCGTGGCTATCAAGGCCGCGGTGAACTTGCGCCCCGCTCGGGTCAGCGCAGCCTTCAGGGCCAGGGTGGCTATCGCGGCCGTTCCGACAGCAATCGTGGTCGTATGCCTCAGGGAGGCGGCCGCAGCAGTTCCAGTCGTGGACGCGGCGGTTCCCGTACTCCTCAAAACAACGGTCTCGATCCGCGTATCGTCTACGCCGGCATCGGTGCCGTGGCGTTGCTGCTGATCGTGCTCATCGTGGTACTTCTGCGCGGCTGCGCATCTTCGACGCCCGAGACCACGCCCGAGACGCCCACTGCTACCAAGACGACGCCCAAGAAGTCTTCTAAGAAGACCGAAACGGTCGACGAGGACGAAGACACCGATGAGGCGACGGATGAGTCGACCGATTCGGACGCCACCAAGACGACGGCTAAAAAGGAAGAAAACGAGGTAACGAAGGTCAAGGTCTCCGTTGCCAAGGGAAAGACCGCCTGGATTGAGGTCAAGGTCGATGGCAAGTCGGTCTATGGCGCCCAGGCGACTGGCCCCTTTGAGCAGGAGTACACGCCTGAGTCCTCGATCGAGATCACCACGTCCAAGCCTTCCGATGTCACCGTTACCAAGAACGGCGAAAAGGTCCGTTACGATACCAAGACCTCGGGCGTGGCGCGTGTGACGATCACCGTTCCCAAGAAGGAGACGACTGGTTCCGAGAATGGTGAAAGTTCTGATGGTACCGACACCACCGATGGTGCCGACACCACCGACGGCACCGATGCCCAGTCCACGGATGGCGCCGATACCGCAACTGACGGCCAGACGCCCACCGATTCTACCGACTATTCGTACGATAGCTACTAAGCCGCTCGTACGCGAAAGGAAACATCATGGCTAAAGATTCCAGCTTCGACGTCGTGTCCGAGGTCAACATGCAAGAGGTCGACAACGCCTTCCAGCAAACCACGCGTGAGATTTCCCAGCGCTATGACCTGAAGGATTCCGGCGCCACGATCGAGCTTTCGAAGGGCGACAAGCTCTTTACGATCAACGCCCCGGCCGACTTTGTCTCCAAGCAGATTATCGACGTGCTGAGCTCCAAGCTCATCAAGCGCGGCATCGACCTCAAGGCTGTCTCGTGGGATGCTCCGCAGGCGGCATCGGGCGGCACCGTGCGCGTGCTCGGCCATATCGTCGAGGGTATCGACCAGACGACCGCCAAGAAGATCAACAAGGACATCAAGGACCAAAAGCTCAAGGTCAAGGTGACTATCGAGGCCGACAAGCTGCGTGTTTCCTCTGCTTCGAAGGACGCGTTGCAGACCGTGATCCAGTTCCTGCGCGACCAGGACTACGGCCAGCCGCTGCAGTTCACCAACTACCGCTAATATCATTCGAAAGGACTGCTCTCCAACATGGATACACCGTTGGGCTCCGTGCTCTACATCACCCTCGGGTGCGCTAAGAACGAGGTTGACACCGACCGCATGCGTTCTCTTTTGACCGCCGCGGGCTACGAGGAGGCATTCGACCCACAGGATGCCGATATCGCCATCGTCAATACATGCTCGTTCCTCGCCTCCGCAACGTCCGAGAGCATCGAGACCACGCTCGAGCTCGCCAACGAGGTTCAGGACGGCGTTCGTTCTTGTCCCATCGTCATGTGCGGCTGTGTGCCGTCGCGCTATGGCGACGACCTGCCTGACGAGCTGCCCGAGGTCGCTGCCTTTGTGAAGGCCGACGAGGAGGACGGCATCGTGGCGGTCATCGATGGCGTGCTGGGTGTCGAGCGTGAGATCGCTGCCTATATTCCGCAAGTAAAGCGCACTGTCGAGGGCGCTGTTGCTTACGTCAAGATTTCCGATGGCTGCAACCGCTTCTGCAGCTTCTGCATGATCCCCTATATTCGCGGTCGCTATCATTCGCGCAATGCCGAGAGCATTATCTCCGAGGTACGCGACCTGGTTGCCGGCGGTGTGCGCGAGATCGTGCTGATTGGCCAGGACACGGGTATTTGGGGCACCGACTTTGCCGACGAAGACGTCACCGATGGCTCGCCGCGCAATCTGGCGCAGCTGCTGCATGCCGTCGCCGAGGCCGTGCGCCCGCACAACGTCTGGGTCCGCGTGCTCTATCTGCAGCCCGAGGGCATGACCGACGAGCTTATCGATACGATTCGCGATACGCCCGAGGTGCTGCCTTATATCGATATCCCCGTGCAGCACTGCGACGCGCGCATCCTCAAGGCTATGCGCCGTTCTGGTTCGCGCCAGGAGCTCGAGGACCTGTTCCGCGATCTGCGTGAGCGTATCCCCGGCATCGTGATCCGTTCCACGGCCATGGTCGGCTTCCCGACCGAGACCGACGACGAGTTCCGCGACCTTATCGACTTTATGGACACCGTCGGCTTTGACTACACGAGCGTCTTTGCCTACTCGCAGGAGGAGGGCAGCCTGGCCGCCAAGATGGAGGGTCAGGTCGATGAGGAGGTCAAGCTCGAGCGCGCCCAGGAGGCCATGGACCTGGCCGAGTCGCTCGGTTTTGCCGCCACCGCCGCACATGTGGGCGAGCGCGCCCAGGTGATCGTCGACGGCATCGAGGAGACCGAGGACGGCGCCGAGCTGATCGGCCATGCTTGGTTCCAGGCGCCCGATTCCGATGGCGCGGTGCACTTGGACGCCAGCGAGGCGTCCGTGGGCGATATTCTGACGGTCGAGTTTACCGATAGCTTCTGCTATGAGCTTATCGGCCATGTTGTGGAGTAGGAGAGCATCGTGGCAAACGAGAGCAATAAGGAACTGACGAGTGTTTGGACGCCCGCCAACATCGTGACGTGCGTTCGCATCGTCTTTATCCCGGTGTTCATGATCGTGTCGGCGCTTTCTCACACGAGTGTTGCCGGTACAGATTGGAGCACCTTCGACGGCCCGCTCGCCGCCGCTGCCTTCATTCTGTATGTTATCCTGTCGTGCACCGATAAGGTCGACGGTTATCTGGCGCGCTCGCGCAACGAGATTACCGATTTCGGTAAGTTCTTGGACCCCATCGCCGATAAGCTGCTGGTGTTCTCGGCTCTGCTGCTGTTCTTGGATTTTGGCGCTGTGACCGTGTGGTCCGTGTTCATTATCCTGTTCCGTGAGCTTCTGGTGAGCGCCCTTCGCATGGTCGCGAGTGCCGCCGGCGTGGTCGTTGCCGCCGATAAGCTTGGCAAGTACAAGACGGCGACTACGATGGTCTCCATCTGCGGTTACCTGTGCGTCTTTGCGATGGCCGGCTTGCACCTTGGCCCGTTGGCGCTGACGCTCGGCATCTACTCGGTGTCGCGCTTCCTGTACGCCGTTGCCGTTGTCCTGACCGTTATCTCGGGCGCCCAGTACTTCTGGAACTGCCGCAAGATCGTCTTTTCGGTCTAGGTCCTGGTGGGTATGACGGACTCTTTTGAGCAGATTTCCGCACATAACGAGGAGCTGGCGCGTCATATTGTCGAGCGCGCGAGCGCTCGGGGCGTGACGGTTTCGACGGCTGAGTCGCTGACGGCAGGTATGATCGCCTCGACGATTGCCGATATCCCGGGCGCCTCGGCGGTGCTGCGTGGCGGTGCGGTGACCTACTGCGATGAGATCAAGCATCGCGTTTTGGGCGTTGATCAGGAGACGCTCGACCGCTATACCGCGGTGTCGCATCAGACCGCGCGCGAGATGGCGGCGGGTTCGCTGGAGCTGTACCAGAGCGATATTTCAGTGAGCGCAACGGGTTATGCCGGCCCCGGCGGCGGCACTGAGGACGATCCGGCTGGCACTTTCTATATTGGCTGGGCGTATCGCGCGGCTGATGGGGAAGTGCCGGTCGTGGACTCTGTGCGCTGCCACTATGAGGGCGACCGTTCGTGTGTTCGTGCCCATGCGGTCGCGGAGGCATTGGGACGCATTGTCCTTGTGCTTAACTCTATGGAATAGACGTGTTTTAAGGGGCCTTCGGGCCCCTTAATTGTGGAGATAGGGACCTCTGACGAATTTAGCGTTTGCGCTGGTCATAGGTGTATTTTTGCCTTTCTTGTTCTTATTTGCCCCTTTGTGGTCAAGCATTTGGTCAGTGTTTGGTCGGCGTTTGGTTGGGTTTTGGAAAGACTGCCTGCATATGATTGGCCTGAACGGTTGACCACGAACAGCCGTTCGTTTATTATCGATGCAGGTTGTTAAGAGGAGGGCTATTCATGGCCAAGAATTCAGGTCCCGTACGTACCGTTCATGCTCGCACGACGGGTAAAGAGCGCGATGAGATGATCGCCACCACCAAGGCCGAGATCGAGAAGAAGTTCGGTCAAGGCTCCATCATGAGGTATGGTGACGGCGGCCCCGAGCTTGAGGTTGAGGCCATCCCCACGGGCGCTCTGGCACTCGATGCCGCTCTGGGTATCGGCGGTGTGCCGCGCGGCCGTATCGTCGAGATTTACGGTCCCGAGTCCTCCGGTAAGACGACGCTTTCGCTCGAGATCCTGGCCGAAGCCCAGGCAATGGGTGGCGTGGTGGCATTTATCGATGCCGAGCACGCGCTCGATCCCACGTATGCCGCGCGCATTGGCGTGGATATCGACGAGGTACTGATTTCCCAGCCTGATACGGGTGAGCAGGCGCTCGAGATTGTTGACATGCTCGTGCGTTCCGGCGCCATCGATGCCATCGTCGTCGACTCCGTCGCCGCGCTGACCCCGCGTGCCGAGATCGAGGGAGAGATCGGCGATACCACGGTCGGATTGCAAGCTCGTCTGATGAGTCAGGCGCTCCGCAAGCTCGCCGGCTCGCTGTCCAAGTCCAACACGACATGCATCTTCATTAACCAGCTGCGAGAGAAGATTGGCGTCATGTTCGGCAACCCCGAGACCACGACGGGCGGCCGCGCCCTTAAGTTCTTCTCTTCGGTGCGTATCGACATTCGCCGCATCGACAGCATTAAGCTTAAGGATGAAGTTATCGGTAACCGCGTGCGCGCCAAGGTCGTTAAGAACAAGGTGGCAGCTCCGTTCCGTTCTGCTGAGTTCGACATCATGTACGGTACGGGCATCTCTAAGGAGGGCTCGATTCTGGACATGGCTGTCGAGTGCGGCATTTGCAAGAAGATGGGCTCCTGGTTTGCCTATGGCGAGGACAAGCTCGGCAACGGTCGCGAGGCCGCCAAGGCGTTCCTGCGCGAACACCCTGATTGCGCCGACGAGATTGAGCATAAGGTCCGCCTTGCCTGCGGGCTTGAGTTTGACGACGATGCTCCATCCGAGGTCGAGCTGACCGATCAGCCTGCGCCTGAGGAGTTTGACGAGCTTTACGCCATCGATGGTTCCGCCATGCTCGATGATGACGACGAGTAGCGGTTACGCTCATGTCGTATACGGTGACCGAGGCCACGGTCGTCTTTCCCGATAAGAAGGCGGCCTCCTCGTTCTCGAGCGGGTATGCGTCCAAAAAGCCTTGCGCACATATCGATTGTGAGCTTGAGGGCGGTTTTGAGCGGTCCATTTGGATTCCCGTGCGGGTCGCGCGCCTGTATGTCAAAAATCGCCCCGATCTTCCCTGTGATTGGGATAACTTTCGTGAAGCGGTGCAGCTCATCGAGCGTAAATGTGCACTTACCATGGTGACCGAGATGCTATCGCGACGCGACCATGCGACGGGTGAGGTCTGTGACAAGTTGGCACGCTACGGCTTTCGCCAGCCCGCGATCGATTTCGCCGTCGAGCGCGCCACCGAGTATCGCTTTTTAGACGAGAACCGCTTTTGCTCGTACTTTATCGAGGAACGCAAGCGGCGCGGTTGGGGACAGCGTAAAATCGAGACCGAGCTCAAGCGCCGTCATGTCGTGCTCGATGACATTCCCGGTTATCCGGAGGATTATTTTGCCGTCGAAGACGATTTGGCGCGTGCGTCAGCCCTGCTCGCCAAGCGGCGTGTTCCAGAGACGCGCGGATTCGAAAAACTGGTTCGGTTTTTGATGGGCAAGGGCTTCTCGTATCACATCGCCGCCGATGCCGTTAAGGCACGTCTCGATGCCGAACGTGAGGAATGTGCGGTTTAGGCGTATGCGTTTTGTGGCCCTGCCGTTCACCGCGTTTTAGCCGCCGTGCTGGGGCCATTTATTTGACAGTTGTTGTGGTTCAACGTACGATAAACACTGTCATTTGCTTTGTGATATGTGCTCATCTGTGATGAGTTTGTTTATATGTTTATCTGTATCCGACCCGCATAAGCTGCGCCCATATTACTCAAATGTCGCGAGTCGTTCGTAAGGACGGTTCGCTTTGTTGTGTAACGAATCCATAAAAAGGAGTGAGCATGCCTATCATCGCAGCGCTCGTTGGCATCGTTTTGGGTGCCATCGCCGCCATTGCCTACATGCGCACCGCCAAGCAGGGTGGTCTTCACGAGGCCGACGAAAAAATCCAGTCGGCACACGCACAGGCTGAGTCCCTGATCGGTGATGCCAAGCGTCAGGCCGAGACCCTCAAAAAAGAGGCTCTGCTCGAGGCTAAAGAGGAGATCATCAAGAACAAGCAGGCCGCCGAGGCCGAGGACAAGCAGCGTAAGAACGAGATTCGTACGCTCGAGAACCGCGTGATGCAGCGCGAGGAATCCCTCGATCGCCGCAACGACGCTCTCGACAAGCGCGAGCATCAGCTGTCCAGCCAGGCCGGTCAGGTCGAGAAGCGCTCCCGTGAGCTCGAGGAGCTCTGCGCAAAGCAGACCTCCGAGCTCGAGCGTATCGCCGACCTTACCCGCGAGGACGCCCACAAGGAGCTCCTCGATAAGGTTCGCGGCGAGGTCACCCACGAGGCCGCCACGATCATTCGCGAGTCCGAGCAGCAGGTTCGCGCCGAGTGCCACAAGACCGCCCAGGAGATTCTGTCTCTGGCGATTCAGCGCTGCGCTGCCGATCACACTGCCGAGGTCACCGTTACCTCCGTGCACATTCCCTCTGATGACCTCAAGGGCCGTATCATCGGTCGCGAGGGTCGCAACATCCGGACCTTCGAGCAGGTTTCCGGCGTCAACCTCGTGATCGACGACACGCCCGAGACCGTCGTTCTTTCGAGCTTCGACCCGGTCCGTCGTGAGACCGCCCGTGTCGCCCTCGAGAACCTCATCGCCGACGGCCGCATTCACCCTGCCCGTATCGAGGAGATGTATCACAAGGCCGCCGACCTGGTTCAGCAGCGCGTGCGCGAGGCTGGCGAGCAGGCTGCCTTCGATACCGGCATCCACGATCTGCACCCCGAGATCGTCAAGACCCTTGGTGCCCTGCGCTACCGTACCTCGTTTGGTCAGAACGTGCTTCAGCATTCCCTCGAGGTCTCTGATCTGTGCGGCGTGATGGCTTCCGAGCTTGGCCTGGACGTTGTGACCGCCAAGCGCGCCGGCCTGCTGCACGACCTGGGCAAGGCAATCGACCACGACGTCGAGGGCCCGCATGCCGTCATCGGCGCCGAGCTTGCCCGCCGTTATGGCGAGAAGCCCGTTATCGTCCACGCTATCGAGGCTCACCATGCCGATGTCGACCCCAATACGGTGCTCGATGTCCTGGTACAGGCCGCCGATGCTGTCTCTGCCTCTCGCCCCGGTGCCCGTCGCGAGTCTGCCGAGAACTACATCAAGCGTCTTGAGAAGCTCGAGGAGATCGCCAACTCTCATGACGGCGTCGAACGTACCTATGCCATGCAGGCCGGTCGCGAGGTCCACGTCATGGTCCAGCCGGACAAGATTTCCGATGCCCAGTCCACGGTCCTGGCTCACGATATCGCCCATCAGATCGAGGAAGAGATGGAGTATCCCGGTCAGGTGCGCGTCGTCGTGATTCGCGAGAGCCGCGCTGTCGATATCGCTAAATAACATGAGCGACGCGAACGAGCTCATCTCATTTATCGCGTCGATGTCGGGGGAGGGCAACCTTCGCGTCGAGGAGAACCTTGGCGAGGGGTATGTCCGCCTCCGCGTTTCGGAGGCCGAGCGGCGCCAGGCAAAGCACGACATTCAGCATGTCGAGGATATCGTCATCGAAATGCTCCGTAATGCTCGCGATGCCGGCGCCGACAAGGTCTATCTCGCCACGACCAAGGAAGACGGCGTCCGCACGCTTGTCTTTCTGGATAACGGTTCGGGCGTTCCGCAGGATATGCAAGAGCGAATCTTTGATGCCCGCGTTACCTCCAAGCTCGAGAGCATGAAGATGGACCGTTGGGGCGTTCACGGTCGTGGCATGGCATTGTTTTCGATCAAGCAGAACACCGATGAGGCCCGTGTGGTCACGTCCGGCGTCGATCTTGGTTCAGCCTTTAAGGTGAGCGTCGCGGCCGACCGCCTCAGTGAGCGTGCCGATCAGTCCAGCTGGCCCCAGGCCGTCAAGGATGAGGACGGACGTTATGTCTGTGCTCGCGGTCCGCATAATATTATTCGCGCTGCTTGTGAGTTTGCGCTCGAGGAGTTGCGTGGTTGCGATGTCTATCTTGGTTCTCCGTCCGAGATTGCCGCGACCCTTTATGCTCAGGCGTCAAGCCGGCTTGATACGTCTCGTCTCCTGTTCATTGATGACGAGAGCGAGCTTCCGGTTGTCGATCGTTTAGGCCTTGCTTCTGATGCCGAGGACTTTATCCGTATCTGTTCGGGTTTGGGTCTTGAGATGTCCGAGCGCACGGCCCATCGCATTTTGGCAGGGCAGATTAAGCCTGTTCGCGGTGTGACCGCGCGTCTGCTGCGCGAGCGCGACTCGTCCTCGCATGCGCCGGCTCCTGTCGATCTCGCGAAGGATCGTCGCGGGCTACGTATTGCTAAGGATGACATGGCACAGTTTTCGCGTGCTGTGGAGCGCGATTTTAATGACCTTGCTGCCCGGTACTATCTCAACCTTTGCGGCGACCCAAAGATTCGCGTTTCGCGTGATCGAATCACCGTGACCTTTGATCTTGCCAAAGAGGAATAGTGCCTTTACCGAGTCCACTCGGTACGATACAGTTATTGCAGTTAAAACGTACTTTTAAATGCAGGAGTTTCTTCATGGATTGCCTGAAGGTATCAAGCAAATCATCGCCCGCGTCCGTTGCCGGCGCCATCGCCGGCATGGTCAAGGATGGTGTACCCGTCAACATCCAGTGTGTCGGCGCCGGTGCCGTCAACCAGGCCATTAAGGCCGTTGCTATCGCGCGCGGTTTTTTGATTCCAACCGGTTTTGATATTTCCTGCGCGCCCGTGTTCTCCGACATCCTCATTAACGGGGAGTCGCGCACGGCCATCCGCCTTTCTATCTACGTTCACCAGATCAATCGAGCTGCTATGGATAACGTCGTCATTGATGATGTTAAGCCTGTGGCATAGCTTCTGCTTGCTTTGTTTCGCTCCCCATCGTTAGGACTTATGCACATGGACCAGCGTTCCGTACGCGATATTCTTGCCGGTAAAACCTACTTTATCCGCACCTTTGGCTGCCAGATGAATCAGCACGATTCCGAGCGCGTGAGCGGTCTGCTTGATTCGTATGGCTGCCTCATGGCGCTCGATCCCGCGCATGCCGATATCGTTGTCTTCATGACGTGCTGCGTGCGCGAGGCCGCCGATACTCGCCTGTACGGTCAGTGCAATTCCTGCAAAAGCCTGCCGCCTTCGCCTTCTGGCAAGCGCGTGGTTGCCGTTGGTGGCTGCATCGCGCAGCGCGATGGCGAGGGCCTGCTCACCAACGTCGATAACGTCAATGTCATCTTTGGCACGCATTCCATCGCGCATGTGGCCGAGCTCATTGCCGAGGCGTTCCTTGATGGCAAGCGTCATATCCGCACCAATGAGCATGAGGATACGGACGCCATGAGCATGCCGTGGCATCGCGAGACTCAGTATCACGCTTGGGTGCCCATCATGACGGGCTGCAATAATTTTTGCACCTATTGCATCGTGCCGTACGTGCGCGGTCGCGAAAAGAGCCGCCCCTTCGAGGAGATTGTCGACGAGGTGACCGGTTTGGTGCGCCAGGGCGTGCGTGAGATTACGCTGTTGGGCCAAAACGTTAATTCATATGGTCGCGATCTGTTTGGCAAGCCGCGTTTTGCCGATCTGCTGCGTGCCGTGGGCGATACGGGCGTGGAGCGTATCTTCTTTACGTCTTCGCATCCCAAGGATCTGCTGCCCGAGACCATCGACGCTATGGCCGAGACATCTGCCGTTATGCCGCAACTGCACCTGGCCGTCCAGTCAGGTTCGACGCGGATCCTCAAAGAGATGAATCGTCGTTATACACGCGAGGACTATCTGGGCCTGGTCGATCGCATTCGCAACCGCATGCCCGATATCGCGCTCTCGACCGACATTATCGTTGGCTTCCCGGGCGAGACTGAAGAAGACTTTGAGCAGACGCTCTCACTTGCCGAGACGGTCCGCTATGCTCAGGCCTATACCTTCATCTATTCCAAGCGCGCCGGTACTCCGGCCGCCGAAATTGACGATCCTACGCCGCATGAGGTTATTCTTGAGCGTTTCAACCGCCTGGTTAAGGTTATCGAGACCACGGCACACGAGTATAACCAGGGCGAGCTTCATACTGTGGTTCCGGCGCTCATTGAGGGAACGAGTAAAAAGAACGACGCGGTCCTGCTGGGCAAGAGTCCCAAGAATCAGACCGTGCATGCTCCTATCCCCGAGGGTTACAGCATCGATCAGCTTGTTGGCAAGATCGTTGATGTTGACGTTGACGTTGCCAAGACCTGGTATTTGTCCGGCTCCGTTGTGGGCGAGCCGCGCTAATGGCTTCTCCTGGGGCAGGTCTTTCCGCCGTTGCGATCGTCGGTCCGACGGCGGTTGGTAAGAGTGATGTTGCCGACCGTTTGGCAGCTCGTCTTTCGTCCGAAGTGCTGTCGTGCGATGCGATGCAAATCTATCGCGGCATGGACATCGGTACCGCAAAGATGGCGCCCGATGAGTGCACGGTGCCGCTGCGTCTCGTCGACATTGTAGAGCCGGGTGTGGCATATTCTGCTGCGCTTTATCAGGCTGACGCTCGCGCGCATGTTGAACGTCTCCTTGGTTCGGGTTGCCTGCCGGTTTTTTGCGGAGGTACGGGGCTGTATCTCAAGGCTGCCCTCGATGAGATGGACTTTCCCTCGGGTGAACTTGAGGACAATCGCCGTGCGGGCTATCAGGAGCTTTTCGAGCGTATTGGCGAGGAAGAGCTGCATGCCCTGCTTGCCGAGCGCGATCCAGAATCGGCTGCTGTTATTCATCCCCATAACGTGCGGCGTGTGATTCGCGCGCTTGAGATGCATGATGATGGCGTCTCCTATGCGCAGCAAAAGTCGCAGTTTAGTGTTCCGCACGAGCATTATCATGCCCTATGGTTTGGTCTGACGCGTAATCGCGAGGTGCTCTACGAGCGCATTAACCTGCGCGTCGATCTGATGTTTGAGCAGGGTCTTGTCGATGAGGTCCGCGGTCTTATGGGCCAGGGGCTGGGTGATGCCCTGACGTCGATGCAGGCAATTGGCTATAAAGAGATCATCGATGCTTTCAATGGCGTGATGAGCATGGATGAGGCTCGCGAACTCATTAAGATGCGTTCGCGTCGTTATGCCAAGCGTCAGCTTTCGTGGTTTAAGCGTGATGACCGTATCGCGTGGTTTGATATGGATGAATGTACGATCGATGAGGTCGTTGAGGATATCCTGCATCGTATTGAGGCTGCCTAATGGCCCGTTTCCCCCTTGTTCCCACGGCACCCGAGCCCGAGCGTGCCATTTTAGTTGGTGTTGAGTGGTGCGACAATACATGGCCGCTCGATCGCTCGCTTGATGAGCTTGAGCGTCTTGCCCACACAGCTGGTGCCCAGTGCGTGGCACGCTTGTCGCAGCGTTTGGTAAAGCCGTATCCTAAATCGTTTATCGGTTCCGGTAAGGTTGAAGAGCTGTGCGGCCTGGTGCATCGCATGGATGCCGATGTCGTTATTTTTGACGACGACCTGACCCCCTCGCAGCAATCCTATTTGGAGAAAGCCGTGGGCGAGCCGGTAAAGATTATCGATCGTACAGCACTGATCCTAGATATCTTTGGCCTGCATGCTCAGACGCGTGAGGGACGCCTGCAGGTACAGCTGGCACAGCTTCAATATTTGTTGCCTCGCCTGCGTGGCATGTGGAGCCATCTCGCCAAGGAGCAGACGCGCGGCGGCATCGGCTCACGTTTTGGTCAGGGCGAAAGTCAGCTCGAGGTCGACCGTCGCCTCATTCGTAATAAGATCGCTGCGCTTCGTCGTGAGCTCAAGCAGGTTGAACAGCGTCGCGATGTTCAATCCAAGAACCGCATTGAGTCACCGGCGTTTCGCGTCGCGTTAGCCGGTTATACCAATGCCGGTAAATCGACGTTGCTCAATCGTCTGACCGGCTCTACGGTACTTTCGCAGGACAAGCTGTTTGCTACGCTCGACCCGACGACGCGTTCGTATCGCCTGCCCGGCGGTCGCGGCATGACGATTACCGATACCGTCGGCTTTATTCAAAAGCTGCCCCATGGTCTGGTCGATGCCTTTAAATCGACGCTGTCCGAGGTTTTGGATGCCGCTCTAATTCTCAAAGTCGTAGATGCGTCTGACGAGGACTATGAGCGGCAGCTGGAGGCTGTCGACCGCGTGCTTGATGAGATCGGCGCCGGAGAGCGTTTAACGCTGACCGTATTCAATAAAATCGATCTTCTCGATAGCGTTGATCGATTGAGTTTCCGTCGTCGCTATCCGGAAGCCGTTCTGTTCTCGGCCCAAACGGGCGAGGGGCTCGACGATCTCGTTGATCGCATTGCTCGCGAGGCAGCTGCCACCGATGTGTTGCTTTCCGCTGATATTCCGTATCGCGAGGGCGCTCTCATCACGCTGGTGCATGAGCAGGGAACCCTTCTGCATGAGGAATATCTCGAGGACGGTGTTCGCATTGTGGCGAAGTTGCCGGCTCGTATTGCACCGCGGCTCGAGCGCTATCGTACGGAATAAACGATTTCTAGCACGCCTAGAATGACTGGCTGATGGAGCAGGTAGAACGGTAAGGCATGCCGACCCAGGACTGCGAGCGCCGGGATAGGATTGGCGTATGCCCATGCTGGCGCTTCGAGACTTGATGCTTGTGCTGCCTGGGCAGCAAAAAAGCCGGTAAGGTACATAAAGACAAACGGTATGAGCGGATAGTAATCTCCCGAAACAAAACCCGGGCCTGGGAATCCAAGCCATGCCAGGTAGGGGAGTGGGTAGACCGCCTTTGGAATGCCCCAGGTTAGGGCAAAAAGAACAAGGCACGCTGCGATGCCCCATGAGCCCGGTAATTTTTGGAGTAACGGACGGGTGAACGCAACCACCGCGGTGCACACCGCCATGCAATAAATGATGCCAAAGTTCACTGAATCGTCGACCGATACGAGCGTTGTTGCGATCCAGACGACCAAAGCTGCGGCAGCGTACTTAGCCGCTCGTTTGGCATTGTTGCGTGAGAGCGTGCACATCCAACCCGCGATAAACAAAAATACCCAGCTGATGCTGGCGCGCCAGACGTCCTGAAAGACAGTCTGGGTAAACCAAGGCATATCCCAGCCGTACAGGTAGGCGAGATCATAGCAAGCGTGAAAACCTGCCATAGAAATCATCGTAAACCCGCGGACGGTATCAAAGATGGTTATGCGTTTTTGCATTACGAGAACCGGCGCATCAAGCCGACGACTTTGCCCAGGATAACGGGATTCGTTGCATAGATAGGTTCCATGGTGTCGTTCTCGGGCTGCAAGCGCACACGCCCCTGCTCCTTGTAGAACGTCTTGACGGTCGCCGAACCATCAATCATGGCCACGACAATTTCGCCGTTCATGGCACTCTTTTGTTCACGGACGATGATGTAATCGCCATTGAAGATGCCGACATTGATCATTGAGCTCCCATGCACCTCAAGGATAAAGGAACCCTGATCAGTGGCGATTTCGGTCGGGATAGTAAACGTGTCTTCGATATTCTGCTCTGCCAGAATGGGAATCCCAGCCGCGACGCAACCAACGAGCGGTAGCGAGACCGTTCCGCGAGGTGCGGTGGGCTCGTCAGATTTGGAAATTGAGACAGAGGAGCCATCCTCGTTAAAGAGTTCCAGGGCGCGCGGTTTGGTGGCATCGCGCTTGAGTAGCCCGCGCGCCTCCAGGGCAGAGAGATGGGCGTGCACGGTGCTGGGGGAGGAAAGGCCCACGGCAGAAGCCATCTCGCGCACGCTGGGCGGATAACCCTTCTCCTGCTGATATTCCTTGATGAAGTCGTAAATTTGCTGCTGACGCTTGGTAATTTTGCGAGCCATCAGGGCATCCTCTCTACCCATGTCAAACAAATGTTCGAATTTTGCTTGACAGGAACAACTGTTCGAAGATAATAATAACCGAACATTCGTTCTCGCGCTAGACATTTTTGTCCGCGCGGCTTGATAAAACTGTTCTCAGCAAAACACGCGAGAGGAGAACATGATGAACGTAACGAATATGGTCCAGGGAAACCTCGCCCTTAAGCTCGAGACGGCTGCAGAACCCACTTTTACGGTTGTTCAGGGTGGCCGCTCCGGCTTTCAGCCTTTGACCGTAAAGCCTGCGCGCAATCAGCAGGCTGTAGTCGCGCCGGCCCGCGTTGCCCTGAAGGTTCCGACGATTGTCGCCGTCGCCGTTGCGCTTACGCTCTTCTTTGTCCTCGCTATGTCGGTCTTTAGCGCTCGTCACGCCGCGTATGCCGAGTCCGTTTCCAACATTACCTACGAGACCATTCGCGTTCAGCCTGGCGATTCTCTTTGGTCGATTGCCGAAGAATATCCAATCGAAGGCCTTTCCACGCAAGAGACTTCCGACATGATCCGTAGCGTCAATCATCTGGAGCATGGTTCGCTCGCCGCCGGTGCGCATCTTAAGGTTCCTGCTCGTTCGTAATCATTATCGCGCTGCGCATGGTACCCTTGTTATCGTTTAAGAGGAGGTACCATGCGCTGTCCCAAATGCGGCAAGGCACATACCCGCGTCGTTGATTCCCGTATGCAGGAGTCAAATAACACCATTAAGCGCCGTCGCGAATGTTGCTCGTGTAACTACCGCTTTACAACGTTTGAGCGATGCGAGGACCCTATCGAGGTCATTAAGTCAGATGGAACTAAGCAGCGGTTCGATCGCAATAAGCTTCTTGTCGGCGTGATGCGCGCCACCATCAAGCGCGATATCGACACTAAGAAGCTCAATGAGATTATCGATGACATCGAGGTCGAGCTTCGCTCTCGCACGCTGACGGCCGTCACGTCCCATGAGTTGGGTGACATGGTGCTCAAGCGCTTGGCCAAGATCGACAAGGTTGCGTACATCCGTTTTGCCTCGGTCTACCGCGATTTCAAAGACGTCGATGAATTTCTGCAAGAGCTCGACAAGCTAAGGTGATTCCATGTCCAACATTACCGTCAACATAAAGCGTCTCGACCCCACCGTCGAGCTTCCCAAATACGCCCATCCCACCGATGCCGGCTTGGATTTGCGCTCCAACGAGGACTGCGTCCTGAAGCCCTTCGAACGCCGTCTGGTCTCTACGGGGCTGGCCATCGCCCTGCCCGATGGCTACGCCGGCTTCGTTCAGCCCCGCAGCGGCTTGGCCATCAAGCAGGGCCTGTCTATAGTCAACACGCCGGGCCTCATCGACGCCCACTACCGAGGAGAACTCAAGGTTATCCTCATCAACCTGGATCCCTCCAATAACATTCAAATCAATAAAGGCGACCGCATAGCCCAACTCGTCATCCAAGAAGTCCCCACGGTCAATCTCATAGAAGTAGAAGAACTAGACGAAACCGACCGAGGCAAAGGAGGCTTCGGCTCCAGCGGCATCGCCTAGGGCGCCCGTATCCCTCCCCCCCGGGGCTTACCTATATCATTCCATGCTCAAACATTCTCGCGTCGCTTCGCTCGCTGCGAAACTGCGCGTGGAACGATATAGGTAAGCCCCGGGCGGGCGGCTACTCGCTTGAAACAATATTTACTTTTCTAGTAAGTCGATGCGATGAAGGGACGCCTCCTTTGTCGTATCGACTTACTGTATTTATATTTTCTGGTTCCCCTTTGCAGATTCTACTGGTGGGGAATCTGGTATAGCCGCTGGTACGTTAACGCAGCTTACCTGCGGGAGGCCCCTATATATCGTCCCGCGCGCAGTTTCGCAGCGAAGCGAGAATGTTTGAGCACGGGACGATATATAGGGGCCTCCCGCAGGCAAGCGGAAATTAAGACGCTAGCGGATGTGCGCGGATTTTCCGCCCCAGTAGAAGCGGCAGAAGGCTCGTTTGCGCTTTTGGGGTTTGCCTACGAGCTCCATGGTTGCGATGGCTATGTCTTCGGCTGCGTGGGGGCGGCGTAGAACTTCGCCGTTGATGAGTAGCGCTTTGAGTGATTCGGGATGGTCGTGCAGGTGGCGCAGGGTTACGATGAGTTCTCGTGCGGTGGTGACATGCATACTGGCGCCCATGCCGGTGAGCATCGTGGTGTTGGCCTTTTCCTGGCCATAGGACTTGCCCAGCAGGATCATCGGCAGATGCGCGCACAGGCACTCGGTGACGGTGAGTCCGCCCGATTTGAGAATTGCCAGGTCGCAGCCGTGCATGAGGGCCGCCATGTCGTCCACGTAGTCCAGAACCGTAACGTTTTCGAGTTTCATGGCGTCGAAGAGCGTCTTGAGGCGGTCGGCGTATTCCTCATCCTTGCCCGGCAAAAAGACAAAATACATGTCCTCAAAGCTGCGTAGGAAGGGGAGGGTCTGGTCCATCGCCGCGCGAAAGCGGACGTACGGTTGAGGTAAACTGGCGCCGGCCATAACCAGCACGACGGTCTTGTCGGTGGGGAGGTTGAACTTGGCTAGCTCTTCCTCGCGATCGTAATCCGTGTCGAATCCGGCGCGAATAGGAATGCCGGTAATGCGAATCTTTGCCTCGGGCACCTTGCGCGGACGCAGCGTTTCGGACATAAATTCGTTGGCAACACAGAATAGATCGGTGTCCTTGTGGGGCCACCAGCCCTCGACTTCGTAGTCGGTCGGTACGCAGATGACTGGATAATCGATACCCGTAATTATGCGGGCACCCACGGCAACATTGGCTGCTGTGATGTGCGTTGCGACCACGGCTATGGGCCTGCGGCTACGAATATATTCGTTGAAGGCGGGGAACATGATTCGCGACCATGCCGTGCCGCCACCCCAGAGAAGATGTCCCGTAAGTGTATATCTCCAGGTCAGGTCGTAAATGGGGCGCGTGGCTCCCGTAAAAGAAGCCGCGGTCTTATTACCGTCGAATTTAATACGTCCAAAATCGAGGATATCGAGCACTTCAATCTCAACATCCTCGGGGATGCCATTGGTGCCGCGGATGAGGTCGAAGGCCTGCGCTATCGCATTTGCGGCGGCCTTGTGGCCCGAGCCAACGGAGGCGTGCACGATGGTCACGAGAGGTTTTTGCTGAGCCAGGAGCGTGGTTTGCTCCGATTGAGGAGTGCTGTGCGTGAGCAGGGGAGCGTCGTCACTCGTCTGCGCCTGGTCCATCGATAACTCCCCTTCAGCTTTGTAATGCGGTTTTATCATTGTAGTGCATGAGTGTCACGTTCACGTAAATTTGGGTACGAGCGCAAAGAACGACAACGTTTCGACGAAAGGACGCTTCATGACTACCGATAAGCCGATCGATGTTGCGATTATCGGTGGCGGCCCCGCGGGCTATGCTGCCGCCATTTATGCTGCGCGTGCCAACCTGACGACGACCGTGATTGAGCAGGGCATGTCGGGAGGGCAGATCGCCACAACCAATGAGGTCGAGAACTATCCGGGTTTCCCGCTCCTGAGTGGCGCCGAACTCGGCGAGCGTTTTCAGCAGCATGCAGAGGGCCTGGGAGCACAGGTTACATGGAGCATGGTTACGGGTATCGATTACGATGCCGATGCAGCGTTGTTTACGGTACATCACGATATGGGCGATACGCTGGCCTCGAGCGTTATCGCTAGCATGGGTGCCACGCCGCGTCCGGCAGGTTTCGCAGGCGAGGATACGTATCGCGGTCGTGGCGTTTCATATTGCGCAACATGTGACGGCATGTTCTTCCGCGGCAAACAGGTCTTTGTAATCGGTGGTGGCAATTCGGCATGCGAAGAGGCGCTGTTCCTGTCAGACATTGCCACCAGCGTGACCATCGTGCTGCGCCGCGACCAGTTTCGTGCGCCTGATGGTGTTGTTCAGAAAGTACTCGAAAAGGACAATATTACAGTTAGGTACCAAACTAGTATTGTGGAGCTCTCGGGCGAAGCAATGCCAACGACGATCACCTTTAAGGACAATGCATCCGGTGAGACTCATACCGAGTCATTTGAACCTGGCTCGTTTGGCATCTTTGTCTTTACGGGGATGCTGCCGCATACCGAGCTGGTTGAGCATCTAGTCGATCTGGCTCCTGACGGCGGCATTGTCACCGACGATTCGATGGCCACCCGTACGCCCGGCTTATTCGCAGCCGGCGATATCCGTTCCAAGCGTTTACGCCAGGTTGTGACCGCCGTTTCGGACGGAGCCATAGCAGCAACGAGCGCACACGCGTTTCTCCGTGAATAAGTACGATAATATATCTTATGTAAGGTTGCTATCTTTACACAAAGTGGTTGGACGATGCATCAATGTGTTGTCCAACCACTTTTACTTGCCGGCTATGTGGTATGCAAAACTAGATAACCTAGAATACAATATAGTAAATGAACGGAGGACCTTTATGAACCACGTTAAACACGTTATTCCGATGTCCGATTCGTCGGTCAGTATTAAGCCTGAGGATATTCAGCCCACGGTGCTGCCCGATGCATTTATTCAGTCCGAAATCGTGTGCAAACTCAATACGTTGAGTCTGTCGCGCTATGACCAGTTGCCCAATGTGACGCTCTATCGCGACCAGGTTATTGAGTATGTTGCGCTGTGGATGGAGCCGCTGTCCATTTGCGTTGAGCAGCCCGTCATTACGCCATCGATGATCAACAACTACGTGAAGGTCGGCCTGGTGCCTGCTCCGGTTAAAAAGCAATATGGCCGCGAGCAGATTGCCCGCCTGATCGCTATCTGCCTCTTTAAGCAGGTGTTACCTATTGCTGCGGTGCAGGCACTCTTTAACATTCAGCGTTTGAGCTACGATGCCCCGACGGCCTTCGATTATGTGGTCGATCAGCTCGAGGCATCGATTCGTTCGGCGTTTTCCGTCGAGCAGGCGCCGGTTCCCGATACGGCGCATCAGGTAACGCGTGAGTCGCTGCTTGTGCGCAGTGCGGTTTCATCCTTCGTTTCGAAGGCGTACCTGATGAGCTATCTAAAGTTTAATGGGTTTAATAGCTAGCCAACGTATATAACGGGCGGAGCAAAGGGCCATCTGTCACTTTGTCCCGCCCGTATTTTTGCTTGGTTGGACGTTATTGGCCCGAAGCCACGCCCATGCCGTAGCCGATAATGAGCCCATGCATTTCGGCATAGTATGAATCTAGCCCGTTACAGGGCATGATGATAGTCTTGGAGCTTGGCCAGCGCTCCACAATGCGGCTGGCAAGTGCCTGGGCGCCTGTCTCATTTTCCACATGGTCGATGACGACCTCGCCGCCCGTAAAACCCTCGGCTTCCATGGTATCGATGATCTTGTTGAGCATCTTCTTTTCGCCACGCGTGTGCCCGACGAGTTCGATTTTACCGGCCTCGCTCGCCGTGCCCAAAATGCGGATATTGAGCTTGTTGGCAATGACGCCGGCTGCCTTAGGGATACGTCCGGCTTTGGCGAGGTTTTCGTAATTGCACAAACTGAAGAGGATTTTGCTGTTCTGCTCAAGGCTATCGAAGTATGCGCAAGCGTCCTCGAATGAGACATCCGGATTGCTTGCAAGATAGCGGTCGAACAGCAAGAAAATGAGGTCCATTTTGCCGCCAGCTGCGCGTGAATTGACTAGATGAATCTGTCGGTCGGGCTCCTCGGCAAGAACCATATCGCGAGCCGTAGCTGCCGCATTGTAGCTGCCCGACACGCCCTCAGAGATCGGCATGCAGATGGTCTTGTCTGCCAATTTGAAGAGCTCGACCCACTCCCCTACGCTGGGACAAGCGCTCGAAGAAGCGTTCGTCTCCGCCTGAACAGCGCAGTTGAGCTCATGTACATCGAGCGAAAGGTCATCGACGAATTCACGCTCCCCCACTCGAATTTTGAGGGGCGCAAATGCAAAGGTGGTATGGGGCGCGGTCGGTTGCCAATCGCGGAGGTTACAGCTTGAATCGGAGATAAGTGCCCAGCTCATAGAGGGTCCTTTCTAATTGTTCCTCAACAATTATAGCCATCTTGCAAACCGAATGTACGGCTATCTAGTTTTGAATACTAGATAGCCGTACAAGATTAGAGACAAAAGAATAGACCTCGCGACTTTAAGCCACGAGGTCCACATTCACACGCTGTGTAAGATGACTTAGTAGCGCACGAAGATATAGTTGTTGTTCATGCCGGCGGCAACGGAGCTGATGATAACACCCGTGTTGTAGTCGGAAGCATGAATCATCTGACCACCACCGATGTAAATGCCGGTGTGGTACGAGTTGACCACAACGTCACCGGGCTGCGGATCGGACACACGCGTCCAGCCCATAAAGGTACCCGTGGTGCCCAGGCGGCAATAGCGACCAGTGAGACAATAGCTAACAAAACCAGAGCAGTCGAAGCTGTTCGGGCCAATTCCGCCCCAGGAATAAGCGCAACCAAGCTTGCTGTATGCACGCGAGACAACAGAACCGCCATCGACGGACTGGCTCGGAGCAGAAGGCGTCGGAGCCAGAGCAGGCGTGGAGGGCTGCGGCGTAGGAGCAGGTGTCGGCGTAGGAGCCGGAGTGTTGCCGCCCTGGTTGTTGTTATTGCTGGTCTGACCACCGTTGTTGGTGTTCTCGGTCGTACCGGCAGTCTCGTTGCTCACCGTGGCCTTCTCGGCAGTGCTGGCGTTGATGCCGGCCTGCAGCGCGGCGTTGGCCTCGGCCTCTGCGGCAAGCTCGGCCTGCAGCTGCGAATCCAGGGAGTTTACGACGTTCTGGGCCTCAGCCTGCTGGGCGTTAAGCTCGTCGACCTTCTTTTGCGTGGTGGCGACGTTCTTCTCCTGCTCGGCCTGCTTATCGGTGAGCTGCTGCTTAAGCTCCTTGACCTCTTGAATGGTCTGAGCTTGCTTATCGGAAACTTTGCCGTAGTAGAACAGACGGTTGAGCATATCGCTCAGGTCGTCAACGCCCGTCAGAACCTGAAGCAGGCTCAGACCGCCAGTTTTGTACTCGCCGGCGACATAGGTCGAGAGCTTGGCCTGACCGTCAGCGATCTCCTGCTGCTTTTGCGTGATCTCGCCAGCAGTCTGATCGAGCGCCTGCGTCTGCGTGGCGAGCTCATCGTAAATCTGCTGGGTTTGGGTACCGATCTGCTCGAGCTTCGTTCGAGCAGCGGCAAGGTCGGATGCGGTATCGGCGTAGGCAGGAGCCGCGAGGCCCAAGCCCAAAACACAAGCGAGGGTTGCCGTAGCAGCGCAGCGTGCCATGTTTTTGTGCGTGTTTGCTGTGCGCATGTAGCTTCCTTTCCAGTAACTAAGGGTAACGGCTAGTCCACCGTCACCAGGCTAAAGAGCTCCACATCGCCATCAGACGGCGTGAGCTTCTCGCGCGGGTTGAGAAACGCAAGCTCAAGGATACAACCGTAACCGACAAGCTTTGCGCCCATATCTCGCACCAGTTTACCTGTTGCCTCGACGGTTCCGCCCGTCGCGACCAAGTCATCCAGAATCAACACGGTATCTTTAGAGCTGATAGCGTCGGCATGGATCTCAATGGAATCCGTTCCGTATTCGAGCTCATAGCTTTGGCTCACGGTCTCGCGCGGCAGCTTGCCCGGTTTACGTGCGGGAACAAAGCCGGCGCCAAGGGCTACAGCCACCGGAACGCCAACCATAAAGCCTCGAGCCTCTGGGCCCACGACCTTGGTGATTCCCATGCCGGCAAAGTGCTCGGCGAGGGCATCGGTCATGGCTTTGAGCGCCTCGGGATTGCCAAAGAGCGGCGTGATGTCTTTGAAGATGACTCCGGGCTCGGGATAGTCGGGGATGTCGACGATTTGAGATTCGAAGTCGTACATTGCATGACCTTTCAATGGGTTGTCGAAATATCAACAGCGGTTATTTGCCCGCGGTGACGGTGCCGGATTGCGAAGGGGCGACGACCTTGAGCGGCTTTACGAGAGAATCCTCGTGCGAAGCCGGTGCGGCAGTTTCTTCGTTTTTGGCCTTGGTGGATTCGGAGCGAGCGATTTCCTCATCGAGTGCATCGATGTCGGCGTCCTCGACCACGGCGTTGAGCGACTCAAAAACGCGGTTTTTGAGCAGCGCGGTGTGCACGCCCTCCGTCAGGTCGTGAAGCTTCTTAAACGCACGCTCGAGCTTGGCGTCGCGCTCGTCATCGGAGGTATCCATTCCGAGCATGCTCACGAGCACCTGCTCAAACATCGAGGACTCGCGGTTGGCGGAAGACACGTACTGACGCAGGTTGCGCGGCTCGATATGGAAGCGTGACAGCTCGGAGCAGTAGCGGATGATCGGAAAATCGCGACCATCGACGAGCTCACGGTTCTGCGGACTCTTGATGATGCGAATGAGATCGTTCTCGGCGAGCGAGCGGATAAACGAGATCTCGACGCCCAGCATATCGGGAATGGTCTCGATGGGATGCAGCTTTTGTTTGGTCTCCTTGGGCTCCGTCTTAAGCGGAACATCGGACAGCAAGCCCACCTCGTAGGCGAGCGTTGACAGGTCCGTGGCGTTTTCCAAGCGCTGCTTAATCACGTTGAGCGGCATGTAGCGGGTCTTCTGCAAGTGCAGGATGACCTCCAGGCGATCAACGTCCTCCTTAGAGTACTGACGGTATCCCTTAGGCGTACGATGAGGGGTAATGAGCCCCTCATCTTCTAGAAATCTAATTTTTGAGTTCGAAAGATCGGGGTATGCGCCTCGAAGTAGGTTGACGACTTGGCCGATACTCAGATAGTTGCGTTCGGCCATGCCCTACTCACCGGTTTCGATGCGCTCCGGCGTGCTCTCGTGATAGATGAGCGTAAACGTACCGATCTGGACGGAAGAACCGTCGTGCAGCGGGGCCGCGTTGACGATGGCACCGTCGACCCAGGTGCCATTGAGCGAACCCAGATCCTCGATGCGAGCGCCGAGGCCCTCACGAATAATGCGCGCGTGGCTGCGCGAAACAGTCATGTCATTGAGGAAGATGCCGTTTGCAGGATCGCGGCCGATGGTGGTCACGTCGTCCTCGAGCTCAAAGGCGGCACCGGTCTGCGGACCCTTGACGATGGACAGAACGGGGGCGGTGATGCGCACGTTGGCCATGAGGTCGGGAACGGTGACGTCGCTTGAAGGCACGCGGAATACACAGGTAGCGTCAGCAGTCTTATCATTGTGAGGCATATTGTTAACCATGTTGTCCATGACAACCCCTAACTTATCGCGGACGTGCCGCAAATAATGAACCGTACGTAATCATACCCCAACGAATCAGTCTTCGATTTCAGGGTTCAGAAAGTCGATGTCCTCGTCCTCGGGATGCGTGAGAGCTTGTTTAATGGCCGCTCCGCCCTTAATGGAGTAGATGACAGCTGTGAGCATGGAGAAGATCACGCCGCCGTACACAAAGAAGATGCCGAGAGGCACCGAGCTTCCGTTGAGGCCCGGGAAGGCCGTAAGGGTTGAAGGTAAAAGATGCAGGCCGTCAATAACGGGGAACCCGAGCAGCATGAGCGAGAAGCCGGTCATGAGCAGTGCAGTGGCAATCTTTCCGGGAAAGACGACATCGATGGGGCGACGGTGATAATGACGCACGATAAGCGTGCCGATGCCCAGATAGATGTCGCGGCCAATAATGAGCACGCAGACCCAGATGGGCAGCTCTCCGCGGACCACCAGCCCAAGTACGCCGGTGAACAGCAGCGCACGGTCGCAGATGGGATCCATGACCTTGCCGAGCCACGAGACCGTCTTGGTCATGCGGGCGATCTGACCGTCCATCCAGTCGGTAGAGGCGGCAACGGCGTAGATAACGATGGCGATGACGCGGTTGTTATCCGTCACAAACAGGTACAGAAATACCAGGGTGAGGATCAGGCGCGTAAAGGTGATGAAATTGGAGATCGTAAAGATCTTATTCGACGGGTAATCGGAAGTGCCGATAAGCTCCTTTTTGATCTTCTTTTTGATGCCCACAGGACTCCCCCGCTGGTTAACGACAAAACTTTCGCTACTATACCCGTTCCGGCGATGTCTATCCAGCGTAAGCATAGAGAGTCCAGACATGAGGAAGGCGCTTTTGGGCGGCGTTGGATTTCACATTCGTGTACATCAGCCTCCAAACATGCCGAAAAATGTCGGTTTTGGAGGGTGATGTACACGTTTTGATTCGGTGATGACATCGATCGGGAAAGTTGTTGCCTTAAGCAAATTAATCATGATGTGCGGGTCGAGAAGGGTTGGCGCCAAAAGAACCCAACGGCCGTTACGGCTTCGTTAGAAACGCGCCCCACCATGGATGGTGAACCCGAAAGGTAAGGCGCGCGGGCACGGTGGCTCGGCCCGCGCGCCCGGAAGAGAAAGGATAAACCCATGGGTTACATGCTCGAGACGCGTGGGCTCACCAAGCGATTCGGCCGCGGCGACCAGGCGCAGGACGCCGTGGCCGACGTGAGCCTTCATATCCGCGAGGGCGAGGTGTACGGGCTGCTCGGTCCCAACGGCGCCGGCAAGTCGACAACGCTCAAGATGATCTGCGGGATGCTGCGGCCGACGGCCGGGGAGATCCTCTTTGCCGGGCACGCCTGGCGCCGCGAGGACCTCTACGCAATCGGCAGCCTCATCGAGGAGGCGCCGCTCTACCCCAACCTCACCGCGCGCGAGAACCTGCGCGTGCGCACCACGCTGCTGGACCTTCCCGTGAGCCGCATAGATGAGGTGCTCGCCGCCGTGGACCTCGCGGACACCGGGAAGAAGCGCGCCGGGCGCTTCTCGATGGGCATGCGGCAGCGCCTGGGGCTCGCACTGGCGCTGATCGCCCGGCCACGCCTGCTCGTGCTCGACGAGCCCACCAACGGCCTCGACCCCATCGGCATCGAGGAGCTGCGCGACCAGATCCGCGGCTTCGCGGCGGCGGGTACGACGGTGATCGTCTC
>UQNC01000025.1 GCA_900542175.1 uncultured Collinsella sp.
AGCGTCCTAGTGTTCGCTTCTAATAAAGAAGGCCAAGATTCGGGACGCAGTTCACTTGCACCACCACAAAGGTGCCTGTCCCCTTTGTGGTGGTTGGCAGCTAGGCGGTGGGGAGTTCCGGCGTATTAGCCGGCTGTTGCGACTTGAGGTGAGCGTTGCGCCAGATGATCTGGATAACATAGCCGAGCGTGAAGACAAAGGCCACGCCGCTGATGAAATCGCCTACGAGGGGGATTGCCGTAAGTGCACCTGCGATCACGCCGCCGGCGGCCGCCATGGCGTAGCGGTTCTGGCTGTGTCCGACCATGCGCGCGATCGCGCACCCTGCAAAGGCACTCGACACCAGCGCGATGCCAATAACACCGCACATGAGGGCTCCGGCAAGCGACAGACCAGCGATAGAGATAATTAGCAGTAGGACGGCGGGGACGATAGCAATCGTGCCCAGAAGACCGCTCACCCACAGGGGCATGGGGCGCTGGTGGAGCACGCCGGCGGCGCTGGCGGTTGCGCGCGGAAAGACGAGTTCGAGCAGTAGGGCGACAAAGCAGGCCGAGAGTGCCGCGGCGACGATACCGCCGATGACATCGTTAACGGTGGAAGTATCCTCGCTCTCGGTGCGGTCGATCTTGAGCGCGCCGACCTCGGCTCCCGCGGCGCGCTCGGGGTCCTCGGAGACGTGCGCGTTCACGGTGCCGGTGATGTGGGCGTTCTTGCCCAGGATGAGCTTATCGGCCCAAACCTCGACATCGCCCTCGACGGTGCCATCGATAGTCACCGTATCGCCCGCAAGCGCTGCCGACTTGGTAGAGCCGCGCAGGGCAACCGTCTCGCCTATCGCATAGAAACAGTTGGTGGTGCTGTCGGAATTGAGCACGACATGCTGGCCGGCAACGGTCACGCTGCCATCAACCGTAGTCTTGGCAATGTCGATGGTGCGCGCCGCCAAGCGGACGGCGCCGCCCACCGTGCAGTCGCGGATGGAGAGGCTCTCGCCTGCTGCAATTATGTCGCGGCCGATGGACGCATCGTCCAAGTTGAGGGCCTGACCTGCCCAGTACAGGTCACCTTCGACGCCGGACGAATTGGCGTCATTGTCGGTCGCAAGTACGTTGCCTGCGGTGTCTGTGCCGGCGAACGACGCCGTGGGAAGTGCGGTGACCGCTAGGGCGACGAGCGCGAATAGGATCGTGATGCGGACCCACGCTTTACGGCGCTGGGTCGACGGGAATTGATTACAGGGCATAGTGAATCCTTCGTCAGATGCTCGACATACACCTAACAGGGTACCCAACGCGTGGGCGCTCTAAAAGAACCTCTCGGTTGCATTTCGAAGGATGAGCCCGCGCAATCTACTTTTTGTGGTGCAAAAAGCGCGCGATGTCCTCTTCGGTGGGGCTTTTGATGTCAAAGCGCAGCGACAGCCAACGCAGGCCCATGGTCACTACGACGCAAACGACCAGCGCGACGACATTGCTGACCAAGCCGCTCATGACGAGGCAGACATAGCTTGCCGATCCGGCGATAGCCGCGATGGCATAGAAGTTGGTGCGCTGGAAAATACCCGGAACCACGCCCATAAAGCCGTCGCGCAACATGCCGCCGCCCACGGCGGTGAAAAAGCCCATCATGATGCATACGGCCGGTGCGAATCCGTAGACCAGCGCCTTGTCCGCGCCGGTTGCCGCATAGATGCCCACCGAGATGATGTCGAGCAGGGGAATGAGTTTTTCGGGCTTGTCGACGATTGCCGGGAAAATGTAGATGATGGCCGCCGTGGCAATGGAAAGCGGGAGCGCCATCGGCTGGTTGAGGATGTAGACGTTGCCCACTTGCAGCGTCATATCGCGCAAAAGACCGCCGCCCAGGCCGCAAACCACGGCGAGCGCGACGGCGCCCACCAGGTCGAGCTTGTGCTCGCGCGCGACCAGAACGCCCGAGATCGATGCCGCGACAACAGCGAACATCTCGAGCCAAAACGGGATGGCGACCATGGCATCCGAGGCGTGTGAGGTAACGGTCATAGCGGCGACGACGGGCAAGGTGGGGTCCTTTGTGTTGCGGGTTTAGACAATGCCCGTACATAGTACATGGTTGGCGGGTCTGGCGACCCTATAGCTCGGTAAACGGTCGGGACTGGGTGGGGGCGTAGGTTCCATGTTTGGGGATCTGGGTCGATGCTGAACGCGATGGGGGCGTGGCTGAATAGGAGGGATGTCCAAATTTTGAGCAGCGCTCAAAATTTATCCGGTCGGCTTACGCCGACCGCGCTGCGCTAAAAACGCGCCACTGGCGCGTTTTCTTTACGCTTTGCGCCCTGGCGGGTTCGAATCCCTCCTCCTCCGCCGTATTTGCTTGTAAGGGACTCTAAACAAAAAAGCCCCCGTTTTCGGGAGCTTTCTCAACCAAAATGGCGGAGGAGGAGGGATTCGAACCCTCGTGACCTTATACAGGCCAAACGGTTTTCGAGACCGCCGCATTCAACCACTCTGCCACCCCTCCGCGTGGGGTAAAAACAAAGCAGGCTCGAAGGCCTGCTTTGGAATTAACTGGCGGAGAGTCAGGGATTTGAACCCTGGAGACGCTTTTGACGCCTACACGATTTCCAATCGTGCTCCTTCGGCCACTCGGACAACTCTCCGTTAAATGCGAAAGTCAGTATACACGAGGAACCGCAAAGTGCAAACAGAAAAGTTGGCATTTTTTAAAACGCTTGGCCGCGCTTGTCGTTGCAGTGGGGTTTGAGGTGCCAAAAAACGGCTTCCGACCAGCGGGGTTGATTAACTCAATTGTTCAAAAGGGGTATTCATAAGCGACTTGGCAATGAATTTAAAAATCTTTGGGTGGCGCTGTGGACCACTGGTATGCATTTTGCGACCACAGCCTTGTGCCCGTTGACCTGTGGCTTGGCTCAGCTTGTCCCCGCGGCGTCGTATCTTGTCCACAAATCCGTCAAGCACTTGGTCAGCATTTGGTTGGAAGACGCATGAAACGTCGTGCGAGTATGGGCATATGTGGAGGTCATGAGGTTGTAGCTGCATATTCTTGCGGCCTAGGAGGTTGAAAGATATTATTACCAAGTCTTTTCCTGCTTCAGGCGCACCTTCACGACCTGAAGCCACATTTGCCCAGAGGAGGTGACAATATGAAGGCTTATGAACTGCTGTTCTTTGTTGACCCGTCGCTCGACCCCGAGACTCGTCTCGCTGTTATGAAGCGTATCGATACCACGATCGCTGAGGGCGCTGGCAAGGTCGACTCCGTTGACGACTGGGGCAAGCGCAAGCTCGCCTACGAGATCAACGACCTCACCGATGGTGACTACACCCTCATCAACTTCCACGCAGATCCTACCCAGATCGCCGAGCTTGATCGCATCCTGCGCATCACCGACGCTGTGGTCCGTCACATGATCGTCCGTCGCGACGACCAGGAGTAAGACTGTCGTTTTGGACTGGGCTTGTGCCCCAAGAGGAAGTAGTGAGTTATGAGCATCAATCGAGTGAACATCACCGGTAACCTCACCCGCGATCCCGAGCTGCGCGCCACCGCCGGCGGAACCCAGGTTCTGTCCTTTGGCGTCGCCGTCAACGATCGTCGCCGTAACGCGCAGACTGGCGAGTGGGAGGACTATCCCAACTTTGTCGACTGCACCATGTTCGGCACCCGCGCCGAGGCCGTGAGCCGTTTTCTGGCAAAGGGAAACAAGGTCGCGATCGAGGGCAAGCTGCGCTACAGCTCTTGGGAGCGCGACGGCCAGCGCCGGAGCAAGCTTGAGGTCATCGTCGATGAGATCGAGTTTATGAGCTCCCGTGGTGGCCAGGGTGGCTACGATCAGGGCGGTTACGCCCCCGCAGCTCCCGCGCCCGCAGCACGTCCTGCCGCGCCGGTGGCTACGCCGCCCGCGGTCGACGTCTACGATGAGGACATCCCGTTCTAGGGGTTGTTCACCTATTTTTGAGTGAGAGGCGGCTTCGGTTCGCCGAAGTTGCCAAATGAAAGGTATTTTGACATGGCTAATGATTTTTCTGCACGTCAGCCGCGTCGTAAGTACTGCCAGTTCTGCAAGGAGAACACTGAGTTCATCGACTATAAGGACACTCAGCTTCTCCGTAAGTACATGACCGACCGTGGCAAGATCAAGCCCCGTCGCGTCACTGGCGCTTGCACGCAGCATCAGCATGACATTGCCAACGCCATCAAGCGCGCCCGCGAGATGGCTCTCCTGCCGTACACCGTCCCCGTGGTTTCCTCTCGTGGCAACCGCGACCGCGGCTAAGAAGGGAGACGCATCATGAAGGTTATTCTTCTCGATGAGATCAAGGGCAAGGGCGGCGAGGGTGACGTCGTAGAGGTCGCTCAGGGTTACGCTGAGAACTTCCTGTTCCCCAAGAAGCTCGCTGTTGCCGCCACCAAGGGCAACCTCAAGCAGCTTGACGAGCGTCGCAACAACATCGCCAAGCGCGAGGCCGTCCGTCTGGCTACCGCCAACGAGACCAAGGCTGCCTTCGAGGGCAAGACGGTCACCGTTGACGTCAAGGTCGGCGACGAGGGCATCCTCTTTGGCTCCGTTACCGCCGCTATGATCGCTGACGCCATCAAGGCTCAGCTCGGTATGGACATCGACCGCAAGCGCGTCGAGCTCGGTAAGCCCATCAAGGTTGCCGGTGCCCACACCGTTGCCATCTCGCTGTACCGCGAGATCAAGGCCGAGGTTGTCGTTCTCGTCGGCGTTACCGCCGAGGAGCTCGCTGCCGAGGCTGAGGTCGAGGAGGCCGCTGAGGTCGCCGAGGCCGAGACCGCCGAGGTCGAGACTGAGGCTGCTGCCGAGTAGCATTTGCTGCAACGCAACAATCTTGTTCTAAGAAGGGCGCTCTGGGAAACCAGGGCGCCCTTTTTGCTTTTTAGAGCGATGCGAGCGCCATAGAGGGCGTTGCGGTGAGGTCTATTCGTGGGACCGTTCATCCGTTTGGTTCGGTGATGATTGGCGGCGCGCGGCGCGTTTTGGGACCGTGGCTGATACTATGGATGCTTGCAAGCGATATGAATGAGGATGCTCATGGCATATGACGATAGGGAGACCGGGCTGACGGTTGAGGACCGCGGCTCAAAGTTGGGTCTTCCCCAAAACCAAGATGCAGAGGCCAATGTACTGGCCGCTATGCTGCTATCGCCCGAGGTGGTCGAAGAGGCCCAGGTCGAGCTGCAGCCCGATGACTTCTACCGCCCCATTCATAAGACCATCTATACTGCGATGGTCGATATGTACAACAGCCGCATTCCCATCGACTCTATCTCGCTGATCGATTACCTGCGAAGCATCAACAAGCTCGATGCCGTGGGTGGCGAAGCGTACATTTTGGAGTTGATGGGTCAGACCCTGTCGCTCGTGAACTGGCAGCACCATGCCGCCATCGTCCGTCGCGACTCGATGCTGCGCGAGCTGATCGGCGCCACCAACGAGATTAACGCGCTGGCCTATAACGCCCCCACCGACACCAAAGAGGTCGTGGAGCTGGCCGAGAGCAAACTGCTCAAGGTCACGGCACGCGAGGTCAAGTCGAGCTACAAGACGCTGACTGAGTTTATGGTCGAGGCCTATAACGAGGCCGAGGAAGTGTGCCAGGCCGGTGGCCAGGCTGCGGGCGTGCCCACGGGCTTCCCGTCGCTCGACCGCATGCTCATGGGCTTCCGCGAGGGTCAGCTCATCATCATCGGCGCCCGTCCTGCTGTAGGTAAGACGTCGTTCGCTCTGAACCTGGCGCTCAACGCTGCCGCTGCTGGTTATACCGTCGGCTTCTTCTCGCTGGAGATGTCGGGCAAGGAAATTGCCCAGCGTCTGATTTGCGCCTACGCCATGATCTCGATCAGTGACTTCCGCATGGGCCGCATTAGCCCCGAGCAGTGGGCCAATATCAACGAGGCCACGCAGACCTTGTCCAAGCTCGATATTCTGATTGACGATACGCCCGGCACCACAGTGACCGAGATTCGCGCCAAGAGCCGCCGAATGCTCCATAACAAGGAGAAGGCAATCATCATCTTGGACTACCTGCAGCTGGTGAGTCCTCCGCCGGGACGCCGCTCCGAGAGCCGTACCGTCGAGGTCTCGGAGATGTCGCGTGGTTTGAAGATCATGGCCAAGGAGCTCAAGATCCCGCTCATCGCGCTGTCACAGCTCTCGCGTCAGGTCGAATCCCGTACCGGCAAGCGCCCACAGCTTTCCGACCTTCGTGAATCGGGCTCCATCGAACAGGACGCCGATATCGTTATGTTCTTGGACCGCTCCGCCGACGAGGCCGAAGCCTCGCGCGACGATCGACCCGACGAGGGCGTTACGCGTATCGTCGTGGCCAAGAACCGTTCGGGCCCGATCGGCGACGTCGACCTGATGTTCCTGCCGGCATCCACCAAGTTCTATGAGCTTGATGGGGCACATGCCGAGGAGTAGGACAGGCGCCCGTTGCACGGGTATACTGGGAATGTTTTGTGCTTCTGCGTGCCGGCGTGGCGCGTAGACAGTCCATGAATGTAAGGAGTAAACATGCCGTCAACCGTTTTGGTCGGTGCCCAGTGGGGCGATGAGGGCAAGGGTAAGATTTGCGATCTGGTCGCCGGCGACTTCGATGCCGTCGTGCGCTACTCGGGCGGCAACAACGCCGGTCACACCATCGTCGTCAACGGCAAGAAGTACGGCCTGCACCAGGTGCCCTCCGGCATCATGTATTCCGACCACGTGTCGGTGATCGGTAACGGCTGCGTCGTCAACCCCAAGGTTGTCCTTGAGGAGATCGACATGTTCGAGGCCGACGGCATCACCACCAAGAACCTCAAGATTAGCGGAAACGCGCATGTCATCATGCCGTACCACATTGATCTGGATGGCGCCTTTGAGCAGAAGCTCGGCAAGAAGAACATCGGTACCACCAAGCGCGGTATCGGTCCGTGCTATCAGGACAAGATGGCCCGCATTGGTCTGCGCATGCAGGACATGCTGGACGAGACGCTGTTCCGCGACAAGCTGGAGACCGCTCTCGCCCGCGTGAACCCCGAGCTCGAGCTCATCTACAATCTGCCCACCTACACCGTGGACCAGATTTGCGACGAGTACCTGCCGATGGCCGAGCGCCTGCGTCCCTACATCACCGAGACGAGTCTGCTGCTCAACAACATGATTGACGAGGGCAAGGACCTGCTGTTTGAGGGCGCCCAGGCGACGCTGCTCGACATCGACCACGGTACCTATCCGTACGTGACGTCTTCCAACTGCACCGCCGGCGGCGCCATCACCGGCTCCGGCGTGGGCATGAAGAACGTCGACCGCGTGCTGGGCGTCATGAAGGCCTATATCACCCGCGTCGGTTCGGGCCCCATGCCCACCGAGCTTTCCTATGAGTCCGAGGCCGGCCACACGCTGACCGAGGAGGGCTACGAGTACGGCGTGACCACCGGTCGCCGTCGTCGCTGCGGCTGGTTTGACGGCCCCATCGCCAACTACGCCTCGCGCGTCAACGGCCTCACCGATATCGCCATGACCAAGCTCGACGTGCTTTCGGCCTTCGACACCATTAAGGTGTGCGTTGCCTATGACGTCGATGGCGAGCGTTACACGAGCGTGCCCGAGCATCAGGTGCGCTTTGAGCATGCCAAGCCCATCTACGAGGAGCTTCCTGGCTGGAAGTGCGATATCACCGGCTGCCGCAGCTTTGAGGAGCTGCCGCAGGAGGCCCAGGACTACGTGGCGTTTATCGAGGATCTGGCACACACCCGCGTGACGTTCATTGGCGTTGGCGCTGGTCGCGAGCAGATCATCAACCGATTCTGGAAGTAATCGGGACTATTTGGTTATTGCGATATACCCCTTTGCAGCCCGGACGGGCGGCCGAGGGGTATATTTGCTTGCAAAGGGCTCGCGCGGAGCGGGCCGTTAATCCATAGAGGAGGCACCCTTGAAGGCGGACACTCAAACCATCGACATCCTGTTGTTGGGCAGCGGCGGCCGTGAGCATGCTTTGGCAGCTAAGCTCGCAGCATCACCGCGCGCCGGCAAGCTCTACATCGCGCCGGGCAACGGCGGCACCGCGAGCTGCGGCGAGAACGTTGTTCTCGACGACTGCGATCCTGCGGCCGTGGCGGCGTTTGCGCAGAGCCACGGATGCGGACTCGTGGTAATTGGCCCCGAGGCTCCGCTTGTGGCGGGCGTGGCCGACGCCGTGCGCGCGGCGGGTATTCCCTGCTTTGGCCCGGGTGCCGAGGGTGCCCAGATGGAGGGCTCCAAGCTGTTCTCCAAGCAGCTCATGGAGCGTGCGGGCATTCCGACGGCAGCCTATGGTTCGTTTACCGACGAGGCTTCGGCTCTCGCCTACGTACGCGAGCAGGGCGCCCCGCTGGTCGTGAAGGCTGACGGCCTTGCCGCCGGCAAGGGCGTTATCGTGGCAACCGAGCTTGCGCAGGCCGAGGAGGCCGTGCGTGAGTGCTTTGGCGGCACCTTTGGCGATGCCGGCAACACCGTGGTCATCGAGGAGATGCTGACCGGCCCCGAGTGCTCGCTGTTGGCCTTTACCGACGGCAAGACCGTGCGCCCCATGGCCACCTCGCAGGACCACAAGCGCGCGCTCGAGGGCGACAAGGGCCCCAACACCGGCGGCATGGGCGTCTACAGCCCGGTGCCCATCGTGACTGACGAGGAGCACGCCACCATGGTGGCGGTCATGGAGCAGACCGTGGCCGAGCTCGCTGCCGAGGGTATCGACTACCGCGGCTGCCTGTACGGCGGCTTTATGCTCACGCCTGCCGGCCCCAAGGTGCTGGAGTTCAATGCCCGCTTTGGCGACCCCGAGACGCAGGTCGTGCTGCCGCGCCTTAAGAACGACCTGGTCGAGGTCATGCTGGCTTGTGCCAACTGCGAGCTCGACCAGATTGAACTCGACTGGCGCGACGAGTGGGCCGTGGCCGTTGTCCTGACGAGCGCGGGCTACCCCGGCAGCTACGAGAAAGGCAAGGTCATCACCGGTATTGAGGATGCCGAGGCCATGGAGAACGTGACCGTGTACCACGCGGGCACTGCTGTGGTGGACGGCCAGCTCGTGACCAATGGTGGCCGCGTGCTTGCCGTGACCGCTCTGGGCGACACGTTCGAGAACGCTCGCAACCTTGCCTACGAGGCCTGCGAGAAGATTGATTTTGAGGGCAAGACCCTGCGTCACGACATCGGCCTGCGCGCGCTGCGCGGCCGCGACGCCTGGGATGCCTAAAGTCCGAGAGGAATGAGACGGATGGACGAGAAGAACGAAGAGCTCGTGGACGCGCAGATCGTCGAAGAGGACAGCCGCTTGTATGGGCACGCCGAGGGCGAGCCTGGTGGCGAGGTCGCTGACGAGCCGGCGCTGGTGCTGGGCGATGACGACCCGCACGATGCCGAGCTGCACGAGAAGATTCTTTCGGAGGAGTGCGCCTGGAAGGGCAAGATCCTTGACGTCCACCGTCTTGAAGTTGAGCTGCCCAACGGTCACCGCAGCGCCCGCGATATCGTTCGCCATCCGGGCGCGGCGGCCGTTGTGGCGCTTACCGAGAGCGGCAAGATCGTACTGGTGCGTCAGTACCGCACCGCCATCGACCGCGTGACGGTCGAGATTCCCGCCGGCAAGCTCGATCCAGGCGAGGACCCGCTCGATTGCGCCAAGCGCGAACTGCATGAGGAGACGGGCTTTAGGGCCGGTCGCATTCGCTTTTTGACGTCGATTGTCACGTCCTGCGGTTTTTGCGATGAGATCATCCACATCTACTTGGCTACCAAGCTCGAGTTTGATGCGCCCAACCCCGATGATGACGAGTTTGTCAACGTGGACCTCGTGCCGCTGCACGAGCTGATCGACGCCGTGCTCGACGGCAAGATCGAAGACGCCAAGACCGTCGTGGGCGCGCTTGCCTGCGACAGCATCGCACACCGCCTTGGGGGCACGGAGCTTTAACGAGTGGGGATAGCCCTGGGACAAGTACTACTGATTGCTTTGTTCCAGGGCCTTACGTTGCTGATATTTCTTTGAGGATCACATGCTGAAGAGGTTTCTTTCGTATTACAAGCCCCAGATGGGGCTTTTTGTTGCTGATACTGTTTGTGCCCTGGTGCTCGCCGCCATTGACCTGGCGTTTCCCATTATCCTGCGCAATTTGACCGGTGGGCTATTTACTCAGGGTCAGGCTGCCATTATGCAGGCGCTCGGCATGATCGCGGTGGGCTTGGTGCTGATGTATGCCGTCCGCTGCGCCTGCCGCTATTTTGTGAGCTATTGGGGTCACGTGATGGGCGCGCGTATGGAGTCCAAGATGCGCGAGGACCTGTTCGACCAGTATGAGCGCTTTAGCTTTGCATACTTCGACCGCAACAGCTCGGGCGACATGATGAGCCGCGTGGTCAACGACCTGTTCGATATCTGCGAGGCGGCGCACCACGTGCCCGAGTGGATCATCATCTGCGGCATCGAGATTATCGGCTCGTTTGTGATCCTCTTTACCATCGCCCCGGTGCTGGCGCTCGCCATGGTCGAGGTGACGGCGGCGTTTGCGGTCATCATGTTTTGGCAGAACATGCGCATGCGCGAGGTCTTTAGCGACAACCGCAAGAAGATCAGCGGCATCAATGCGCAGCTGCAGGATTCTCTGGCGGGCATGCGCGTGGTCAAGAGCTTTGCCAACGAGGAGACCGAGCGTGCCAAGTTCCGTGCCTCTAACGACCGCTACCTTTTGTCCAAGGAGAACATGTATCACGCCATGGGCGTCTATACCGCGACGTATGGCCTGCTCTCGGGTGTGCTCTATGTGATCGTGGTGCTGCTGGGCGGCTGGCTGGTCGCCCAGGGACAGCTGCAGGCGGTCGATATGGCGACCTTCGCACTCTATATTTCGCTGTTCTGCACGCCGCTCGAGACGCTCGTCAATTCGGCCGAAACGTATCAGAAGGCCATCGCCGGCTTTAAGCGTATGGACGAGGTGCTCTCGACCGCGCCGGATATCCAGGACAAGCCGGGCGCTACGGATCTGCAGGTGACTGCCGGCGCCGTGGAGTATCACGACGTGTGCTTTAACTACGAGGATGTTGAGCTGGGCGAGGGCGATGCCGACGAACGTCCCGTTATCGACCATATGGACCTGTCCATCAAGCCCGGGCAGACCATCGCTTTGGTTGGCCCTTCGGGCGGCGGCAAGTCCACGACCTGTTCGCTGCTGCCGCGCTTTTATGACGTGGCTACCGGATCCATTAGCATCGACGGCCAGGACGTGCGTGATGTAACGCAGCAGAGCCTGCGTCGCGCCATCGGCCTGGTGCAGCAGGATGTCTATCTGTTTGACGGTACGATTGGCGAGAACATCGCCTACGGCAAGCCGAGCGCTACGGCGGAAGAGATCGCCGACGCCGCCCGTCGCGCCAATATCGATACCTTTATCGAATCGCTTCCACAGGGCTACGACACCGTGGTGGGCGAGCGCGGCAGCCGTCTTTCGGGCGGACAGAAGCAGCGCGTTGCCATCGCGCGCGTGTTTCTCAAGAACCCCAAGATCCTGATCTTGGACGAGGCGACGAGTGCTTTGGATAACGAGAGCGAGGAGGCGGTGCAGGAGTCGCTCGAAGAGCTGGCACGCGGCCGCACCACGATTATCATCGCCCACCGTATTTCGACCATTAAGCATGCCGATGAGATTGCGACCGTTGAGCATGGTCGCGTTGTGGAGCGTGGCACGCACGAGGAGCTTCTCGCCCGTGGCGGCACCTATGCCCGTTACTATCGAATGCAGTTCGAAGGTGCGCGTGCGCACGAGCTCGACTGATTGATATGACAGGAAGTTTATGGCTGACAAGAACCCTTTGACTCCGGAAGAAGTGACGGAGTTATTCTCCGAAATCGATGCATCCGGCGTCTTGGATCCTACGCTTGCCAAAAAGCGTACCGAGCGCATGCGTGAGAAGGAGGCTGCGGCCAAGCGCGGTGACAAAGCGGCGCTAGCGCAGCTGCGCAGCGAGGACCGCGCGAGCCAGGCAAAACATATCGACCCGCTGTCCGAGGACGATCCTTCGGGCTCGCAGGTGAGCCATACCATTACGAAGACCGCGATGGCCGTGGTCATCGGTATTTTGGTGCTGATCGTGGGCATGCAGATCGGCTACGGCGTGATGCGCCGTCTGAATACCGCCAACCTGTCCGAGAGCGTTTCGGTTGATACCGTTTCTACAGCACTCAAGGGTGGACTCGAGTGGGGCAACGGCTTTACGCAGTTCCCGCTCGATTTTACCGTCGATGAAGCCGATGAGCGTACGGGCACGGTCGAGGTGACGGTGTTGGACACATCGTCTGCCAACGAGCTCGAGCTGCTGTCCAACGGGCAGATCCAGGCCGCGGCGCTTGCGACCAACGCGCTGCTCAACGATAAGATCGACCGCGTGGTGTATAACGTTCACGCCTATATCGACGAGGATAGCAACATTCAGCACGATTCCTTCTTTGGCATGTTCCCCGCGCGCGGCCACCAGAGCGCCATTTTGACGTTCGTGTGGACCAAGAGCTCATCCAACGCCACGAGCATCGACTGGAAGATGCGCATCGTGAGTATGGATGACACCATCGCCGAGCGCATTCAGAAGCAGGTGAACTCGGTGTCGTCGTTGATTGAGGACCCGGTGGTGAGTCAGACCAAGATTGACGAGGAAAAGGCCGAACGTGACCTGGAGCATCGTCTGCATGGCCGCGAGATTTTCCGCGGCGGCAAGCCCGATCGCACACCGTCCGAACTGCTGGAGCAGGGCAAGAAAAAATAAGACGCCATCATCCCGCGTGAGCCACAAGCCCCGCGGGATGATTTTTCTGGGACGGGGATTAAATAATCATTATGCATAGAAAGTCATAATTATCATTTCGTAAACATTTCGATGAAATTAACGCCATGAGGCATGCTTGCGGTTACAATACCGCGAGGCCTAACTACACACCTTTAAGCCGGTCCTGTGAGACCGGGAAGGAGAATTATGGCGAACAACCATACCGCGGGCGCAGCCGCCCGCACCTTCGCGCCCAGCGAGCTTTGCCAGCGCATGCTGGCCAAAACCAGCAAGGGCACCTGCGGTCCCTGCATCCTGTATCTTGAGGATGGGACCATTTTTTATGGACGTGCATGCGGTACCGAGGGCACCGTGACCGGCGAAGTCTGCTTCAACACCTCGCTCGAGGGTTATTTTGAGGTCATGACCGATCCGAGCTATGCCGGCCAAATCGTAACCATGACCTATCCGCAGATTGGCAACTACGGCATCGATGAGACCGACGTCCAGTCGGCCTTCCCCGGTGACGCCGCTCGTCCAGCGAGTGCTCCGGCCATGCGTGGCATGATCGTACGCGACATGTGCGCTACGCCTTCTAACTGGCGTTCTGTCGAAAGCGTGCCGGAGTACCTGCGCGCCCACGGTATCGTCGCCATCGAGGGCGTTGACACCCGCGCCTTGGTGCGCCATCTGCGCGACAACGGCTCCAAGATGGGCATTATCTCGACCGAGGTCTTTGACGTCGACGAACTTGCCGAGCGTCTGGCCGCTGCCCCCACGTTGGTGGGCGAGAACTTGGTCAAGACCGTGAGCTGCCCTGAGCCTCATGCCTTTGCTGCGAGCGACCTGCCTGCTACGCATGACTTTGCGCTCACCGCCGCCGCCCCTGCCCGCCACAAGGTGGTTGCCTACGACTGCGGCGTGAAGCGCGGCATTCTGGAGGGCCTGGTCCGTGCCGGCTGCGACCTGACTGTCGTGCCGTGGGATACGCCCGCGAGTGAGGTGCTCGACATGAATCCCGATGGCGTCTTTTTGTCCAACGGCCCCGGCGATCCCGATGCCGTGGTAGAGACCTACGAGCAGGTGCAGCAGCTGATCGGCAAGGTGCCGGTCTTTGGTATTTGCCTGGGTCATCAGATGATCAGCCTGGCCTGCGGCGCTCAGATGGAAAAGCTTAAGTTCGGTCACCGCGGTGGCAACCAGCCGGTTATGAACCTGGTGAGCCGCCGTGTGGAGATTACTGCGCAAAACCACGGCTTTGGCCTGCTGTTCCCCAGCTTGGGCAAACTGATCCCGGAGCTTTCCGGCGGCGAGACCGAGCATGCGGCCGACGGCGACCTGCGCGCCTGGGTGCGTCGCGGCATCGCGCCGGTCGTGATGAACGAGCGCTTCGGCCGTATTCGCCTGACGCATGTGAACCTCAACGACGGCACCGCCGAGGGTATCCAGCTGCTCGACGCGCCGTGCTTCTCGGTGCAGTACCACCCCGAGGCCTCGCCCGGCCCCACCGATGCCCACTATCTCTTTACCGCCTTTACGCGACTCATGGACGGCGAGGAGAACTACCTGGACATCGACACCGCGAAGGACCGCCTCGCCGGCTGGAATTTCGCCGACGATGGTTCCGCCGTTCTACCGAACGGCGGACTGGTCGACGCTGCGGCTGCATCTGGCACATCATCTTGCCGTTCTGCTTCGGACGCGCGGGCATAAGCCCAGCGCGCCCTCGCATCACGGCAACCTGATGCACCAGCTGCACCCTCGCTGACTTTTCCAAAACATTGAGTCAGCCTCTCTAGGAGGTTTTAAACATGCCTAAACGTACTGACATCAAACGTATCCTCGTCATTGGTTCGGGCCCCATCGTTATCGGTCAGGCCTGTGAGTTCGACTACTCCGGCGCCCAGGCCTGCAAGGTGCTCAAGGAGGATGGCTTTGAGGTCATCCTGGTCAACTCCAACCCGGCAACCATCATGACCGACCCGGGTCTTGCCGACCGCACCTATGTCGAGCCCATCACCGCCGAGTTTATCGAGCGCGTAATCAAGAAAGAGCGTCCGGACGCGCTGCTGCCCACGCTGGGCGGCCAGACCGGTCTGAACGCCGCCGTCGAGCTGGCGAAAGACGGCACGCTCGACAAGTACGGCGTCGAGATGATCGGCTGCGACCTGGCCGCCATCGAGCGCGGCGAGGACCGCAAGCTCTTTAACGAGGCCATGGCCGAGATCGGCCTGGAGGTCGCGCGCTCGGGCTATGCCTACAGCGTGGCCGACGCCGAGGCCATCGCCGAGCGCGTGGGATATCCCTGCGTGCTGCGTCCGAGCTTTACCCTCGGCGGCGCCGGTGGTGGCATCGCGCATACTCACGAGGAGCTCGTCTCCATCGTGAGCCAGGGCCTGGAGCTCTCGCCTGCCCACGAGGTGCTGGTCGAGGAGTCCATCGAGGGTTGGAAAGAGTACGAGATGGAGGTCATGCGTGACCACGCCGGCAACGGCATCATCGTGTGCTCCATCGAGAACCTCGACCCCATGGGCGTGCATACCGGCGACTCCATCACCGTGGCGCCGGCGCAGACGCTCTCCGACCTGGAGTATCAGCGCATGCGTGTCGCGTCGCTCGCCATCTTGGAGAAGATTGGCGTCGAGACCGGCGGCTCCAACGTGCAGTTTGCCGTGAACCCCCAGACCGGTCGCTTGATCGTCATCGAGATGAACCCGCGCGTGAGCCGTTCGTCCGCGCTGGCCTCCAAGGCCACGGGTTTCCCCATCGCTAAGGCCGCCGCGCGCCTTGCCGTGGGCTACACACTTGACGAGATCGTCAACGACATTACCAAGGCAACGCCCGCCTGCTTTGAGCCCACGATCGACTACTGTGTGGTCAAGGTGCCGCGCTTTGCCTTCGAGAAGTTCAAGGGTACCGACCCCACGCTCACCACGCGCATGAAGGCCGTGGGCGAGATCATGGCGATCGGCCGCACCTTTGAGGAGGCCTTTGGCAAGGCCATGCGTTCGCTGGAGGACGGGCATCAGGGCATTTGTGCCGGTGGCAAGGAAGGTGCCGACAAGCTGAGCGACGATGAGCTCGCTCAAGCCGTGGCAACGCCGACCGAGCACCGCATCTTCTTTGTGGTCGAGGCCCTGCGTCGTGGCTGGGACATCGCTCGCATCCATGCCACCTGCGGCATCGACCCGTGGTACCTCAACCGCATCAACGACATGGTGCAGGTCCAGGAGAGCATCCGCGGCCTGCGTGTGGAGGATATCGACGCCGACGCGATGCGCCTGCTCAAGCAGTACGGCACGAGCGACGCCGAGATCGCCGCGCTGACCGGCTCGGACGAGCGCTTTGTGCGCGCCTATCGCAAGGGCCTTGGCGTGGTTCCCAGCATGAAGACGGTCGATACCTGCGCTGCGGAGTTCTCGAGCGCCACGGAGTACCACTACAAGACGTACGAGAACATCTACCGCACGAGCCCGGATGCCAAGAAGTGCGTGGCTCCCGACGAGACCACGCCGGCGGACAAGCCCAAGGCGATGATCCTGGGCGCCGGCCCCAACCGCATTGGCCAGGGTATCGAGTTCGATTACTGCTGCGTGCACGCGAGCTACGCGCTGGCGGCCCGCGGCTTTGAGACCATCATGGTCAACTGCAATCCCGAGACCGTTTCGACCGACTACGACACGTCCGACCGCCTTTACTTTGAGCCGCTTACCTACGAGGACGTCATGGACGTTATCGATGTTGAGCGCCCCGACGGCGTCGTGGTGACGCTTGGCGGCCAGACCCCGCTTAAGCTGGCGCGCATACTCGAGGAGAGTGGCGTCAACATCATGGGCACCAAGCCGGATGCCATCGACTTTGCCGAGGACCGCGAGCGCTTTGCCGCCCTGCTCGACAAGCTGGGCATCATGTACCCGCCGGCGGGCCAGGCCACCTCGTTTGAGGAGGCCGAGGCCGTGGCCGCGCACATCGGCTACCCACTGCTGGTGCGTCCGAGCTACGTGCTGGGCGGCCGCGGCATGATGATCGCCTACGATGCCGAGCATCTGCGCGATTACATGGCCGAGGCTGCGCGCATTAGCCCCGACTACCCGGTGTACCTCGATCGCTTCCTGGAGGGTGCGATCGAGTCCGATGTCGACGCTCTGTGCGATGGCGAAGAGGTCTACATCGGCGGCATTCTGGAGCATATCGAGGAGGCCGGTATTCACTCCGGCGACTCTGCGACCTGCATTCCGCCGTTCAGCTTTAGCGAGAGCCTGCAGGCAAAGCTCCGCGAGACCACGCGCCGCATCGCGATGGCGCTGGGCGTGCGCGGCCTGGTCAACGTGCAGTACGCCATCAAGGGCGAGACCGTTTACGTGATCGAGGCCAACCCGCGTGCCAGCCGCACCGTGCCGTTTATCTCCAAGGCCACCGGCGTGCCGCTGGCCAAGTGCGCGGCGCGTATCATGGCGGGTGATTCCATCGCAAGCCTGGGCCTGCCGAGCGACGAGCGTCAGCTGGACTGGTTCTGCATGAAGGAAGCCGTTATGCCCTGGGGCCGTTTCCCGGGCGCCGACGTTATCCTGGGGCCCGAGATGAAGTCGACGGGCGAGGTCATGGGTATCGCCATGAGCTATCCCGAGGCATACGCCAAGACGCAGCTGGCGATCGACTACAAGCTGCCCGACCCGAGCGCCGGCAAGGTGTTCATTAGCGTGTGCGACCGCGACAAGCGCCATATCCTTTCGGTCGCCCGCATCCTGCGCTACCTGGGCTTTGATATCTGCTCCACCGAGGGTACGGCGCGCGTTCTGCGTGGAGGCAACGTGACGTGCGAGGTCGTGGAGAAGATTAGCGGCCCGCACGACGGCGAGCGTCCCAACATCGGTGACCTGATCGCCGATGGCAAGATTGCGATAATCATCAACACGCCGTACGGTCCGGGCTCGCGTGGCGATGGCTATCTGCTACGTACCGAGGCCGTGCGCCGCGGCGTGACCTGCGTGACGGCGATGTCTGCAGCCAACACCTACGTGAGTGCCATCGAGGCGGTGCGCGAGGACCAGCAGGGTCACGGCAGCGCCAACGACATGGGCATGGACGTCATCGCCCTGCAGGACCTGCCGCAGTACACGGTGTAGTTGACCTGGCCGGCCGGGGCGGCAGCCGGACACTTTCTCTCGGAAACTGGGCTTCGCGAAGTTTTCCGAGAGAAAGGTCCGCCTCCCGCCCCGGCCTGCGGTGACTCGGTTGCACCGTGTGCTGCCGAAGGGGCTTTGCGCGATGACTAGGGCTGAATAAAAAGTGAGTGTGGGATCCGCCGTTCGTTCGAACGGCGGATTCCACGTTAATATTTCAGCCAACGTACGTCATGGCAATCCCCGGTAGGTCCCCGGGTGCCCCGCGGCGGGCTGGGTTTATTGTCTGAGCGACTTTGCGAAGCAAGGGGAGCGAAGATAAAAACCCAGCCCGACGCGGGGCACCCGCAGACCGCAGGGACGGGAGCAGCTATACTACTCTCAGTAGTTAAGGGTCGCGGATTGGCCGCGTCACCGCTCTCAACAGGAGGTCTTTGTTTATGGCAGATCAGAAGCCGGTTGTCGGGATCATCATGGGCTCCAAGTCCGATCTGGGCGTTATGGAAGGCTGCACCGCCGAGCTCGAGGCGCTTGGTGTGCCCTATGAGCTCGTCATTGCGAGCGCACACCGCACGCCGGCGAAGGTCCACGAGTGGGCTTCGACTGCTGCTGATCGCGGTATCAAAGTGATTATCGCCGCCGCCGGCAAGGCTGCTCACCTGGGCGGTGTCGTGGCTGCCTTTACGCCGCTGCCGGTCATCGGCGTGCCTATGAAGACGAGTGACCTGGGCGGCATGGATTCGCTGCTGTCGATGGTGCAGATGCCTTCGGGTGTGCCCGTGGCCTGCGTTGCCATCAACGGTGCCAAGAACGCCGCCATTTACGCCACGCAGATTCTGGGTGCATGCGACCCCGAGTACCGCAAGGTTATCGAGAAGATGAAGCAGGAGATGGCCGACGCCTAGGCGTTCCGCCGTTTCACCGCAGTATAAGGAGAGCCATGTCCGACTATCAGGGAAAACGATTCAAGGCTTCTCAGATTCCCGATCCGTCGAAGCCGGGTGCTGCCCATGCGGCACAGCAGGGTCGGACATCCTCTCCTCAGCAGCCGCGAGCGGCGCGTCCTGTGACGCCGGCGACGCACCGACGCCAGGGCGCGCCGGCGGCGTATCGCCCCTCGTCATATGGCACGGCAAAGAAGCAGGCCCGGACGACGAGGCAACCGAGCGGCGCGCCGTCCAGCTACACCGAGCCGCCGCGTAAGAAGCGCCGCTCCATTATTCCCATTCTGCTCATCATCATCGGTATTGGCCTGATCGTTGCTGCGGCCGCTATCTTTATCAACGCGCAGATTGGCTACAAGCAGGCGAGCGAGTCGTATCAAAAAATCGAAAAGCAATATGTGAGCGACAAGGACGCCAGTGGCGTGCCAATTATCGACTTCAATGCGCTTGCCCAGACAAATCCCGAGGTTGTGGGTTGGATTTACGCGCCCGGCACCAACATCAACTACCCCGTGGTGCAGACCAACAACAACTCCAAGTACCTCAACACGCTGTTCGACGGCACCGCCAATGCGTCGGGTGCCATCTTCCTGGATAGCGACGACACCGCGCCGGGCATGGTGGATCAGCAGACCACGATTTACGGTCATCACATGAACGACGGTTCGATGTTCAACGTGATTTCGGATACGACCGATCAAGCGACGTTCGACAGCATGGACTACGTGTACTACATCACACGTGACGCGACGTATAAGCTGCGTCCGCTGGCGACCAAGGTGGTCGAGGACACGTATGCCAAGGCGCGCACGCCCAACTTTGAGGGCGATGACGGACTGAAGAATTATCTGTCCGAGATGCTCGACGGTGCCTCTGCCGTGGCGAGCGATGCCACCGATCGTGCCGCTTCGGCAACCAAGGTCGTAACGCTTGTGACCTGCCGTTCGCTGTCATTTAGCAATACGCGCGCCGTCATGGTGCTCACGCCGGTCGAGGAATAAAGTGTCCGGGCCCCGTCCCAAAAAGACTACCCTGGAAATCAAAAGGAGAAATGATGCTTGAGAACGGCAAATCGATGCCTTCGGTTGATGCTTGGCTGCGCGAAGCCAAGGCCGATGTTTCGGCGGCTGATTGTGGGATGTACCTGACACACAACGGCGTGGTGCGCGCGACGCCCAAGGCCGAAGTGCGCGGAGTCGAGACCGATGGCGTGGCGCCAGGCCACAAGGTGGGCGGCATGGTGTTTGGCTTCGATGCCGAAAAGGTGCAGGCCGCTATCGAGGCGACGCGCACGATGCCGGGTATCGGCTATGTGCGCGTGTGGCTGGCGAGCGGCGAGCTTACCGTGGGCGACGACATCATGCTCGTGCTCATTGGCGGAGACATTCGCCCGCATGTGGTCGATGCGCTGCAGTCGCTCGTCGGCACCATCAAGAACGAGTGCGTGAGCGAGGTCGAGCGCGAGGCGTAAGGCCTCGTCGGCAATCCGAGTCTGTCTATAGCGAAAGCCCGCCGGCAGTTCATGTAGATCTGCCAGCGGGCTTTGATGTGTTGGAGCTATTTTGCTCTGGCGTTTGCTACACGCGTGTGGCGTCCTTGGGGCTCATGGTCATACTCTGAAAACGGTTCTCCATATATTCGTTATCGAAATGCTTGTCATAGAACTGTGCGACGGGAATATTTCGAACGGTTCCGTTGACGCGCTGATACCAATAGTCGAGCGATTGCAACGTCATGACGCCGTCGATCAACATGACGGCGGTCAGGATGACGGTAGCAGAGTAGCGGCGTTTCCATGGAATCATATTGATGAGCTTAAGCAGGCGCGGCAGCAAGACCTTGATCCAGATGAGGCCACCCAGGCCCCACATGCAGGCAAACGGCGTGCATGTGCGTCCCCCGGTCAATACCGCGATGGGATCGGGCATGCCGAATAGCCTAATGTGTGAATAGCTCCACGACACCACGCCAAATGAGGTCTGCATAAACCAGCCTACAAACACCTCGAAAGCGCCGCCGATCAGGGCACTTACCAGGAAAATGATCAGAGGATTCTTTTTATAGAAGCGGTTGAGCGCCATGGTCATGAGCACCGCGCCAAATCCGTAGATGGGGCTAAAGGGGCCAAATAGCATACCGGCACGGTCCTGATAGACGCCGGGATCGACGACGACCATATGCCAGACTTCCTCGAGAATGAGACCTAACACGCTGCAGACGAAGAATACCCAGAACAGGTTGAAGTAGTTGAGCTTGATGTAGCCCTCGCCGGTTTCGTCGCGGCCGAGCATCCCCTCGGCGGCGGCATCGCGGTCGAGCATCTCTTGCAGACGGCGCTGCAGTTCGCGCTCCTGGCGTAGCGTGGGGTCGACGGTGGCCGACAGCGCAATGAGGATGACAAGCTGGACGGCGGGGCGCAGCAGGAAGGGTCCGATGCCCTGGAGCATCACGTCAACTAAAAGCTCCACGACGGTAAATGCGATGAGGACGTAAGACAGGCGGGCGGCATTGCGCCGCTGGTCCTTGATGAGGTTCAGGCCAAAGACGATCAAGATGATCGCGCTTGCCGCCGAGAGCATAATGCCGGCGACGATAAGGCCAACCGCGACCAGGGTGTTATCACCGAGCTTAGCGGCGACGTTGCCGTTAATGAGTGCGGTGATGACCTGCCACATAAAGACGGCGACTGACGGGAGCGTGCCCACGCCAGATAGGGTGCACAGGACTGCGTAGACCTTGATGATAAGGGGGCTCTTCTTGGCCTCCGTGGTGCTGGGGACACTGGGGTCGAGTTGATTTCGATCCATACGCTACCTTTCTCGTCTTGTAGTAGCCTACAAGGATACGCCGACGACCAGCTAAAAGACAGGACGAACGTCCCAATTGCAACAATGTAGCCCCTAGCGCGGGCGAGACACGGCGCACGGGAAGTCTTCGAGGCCGTTGCCCCTGAGAGTGGACTACCCAATAAAATGTTTGGCCGCAAAACGGATTATTAGCTCGGTGGGCTTTTAAAAAGCGCTGCTCATGCGCTGGGGAGCGCGTCGCACCGTGCGTATAATAAGGCGGGTAACGCCAAAATACGAGGCTCTGAGGGGATGCCATGTCTCAAGAAACCATCCGCGCGGCCGAGCGTGCCGCGGGACAGGTGAACGCCATGTCGACGTATGATCCGGACTCCGACCAGCTGCATGAGGAATGCGGCGTTTTTGGTGTCTGGGCGCCCGATCGCGACGTGGCTCGACTGACGTACTTTGGCCTGCGTGCACTGCAGCACCGTGGCCAAGAATCGGCGGGAATCGCCGTGGGTGACGGCGGTACGGTTATGGTCCGCAAGGATCTGGGCCTGCTCGACCGCGTGTTCTCCAACGCCGACCTGTCGACGCTCTCCGGTCAGCTGGCCGTGGGTCATGTGCGCTACGGCACCGCCGGCGCCAAGAGCTGGGAAGCCTCTCAGCCGCACCTCTCTACCATCAATAGCGTCATTATCGCGCTCGCGCACAACGGTACCCTCGTCAACACCGACGAGCTGCGTCGCCAGCTGATCGAGCTGGGCGTGCCGTTCCTCTCCAATTCGGATTCCGAGGTCGCGACCAAGCTCATCGGCTACTTTACCCAGCGTACGGGTCACCTGCGCGAGGGCATTCGCAAGACCATGGAGCTCGTGCGTGGCGGTTATGCCATGACGCTCATCAACGAGCAGGCGCTCTACGCCTTCCGCGATCCGCATGGCATTCGCCCACTGGTGTTGGGCAAGCTGGTGGACGAGGGCCTGGACCAGGCCGATGCCGCATCCGTTTCGCAGCTGCCGTCGCAGGACGGCGCCGCGACGGTTGACGTTGCCACCCATGTCACCCGCGCCGGCGGCTGGGTCGTCGCCTCCGAGACTTGTGCGCTCGACATTGTGGGTGCCGAGTACGTCCGCGACGTCCGTCCCGGCGAGATTTTGCGCATCAGCGCCGAGGGCCTTGTGTCCGAGCAGGGCGTGCCTGCCGCCGAGGAGCCTGCTAACTGCATCTTTGAGCAGGTCTACTTCGCTCGCCCCGATTCCATCATGAACGGCAAGAGCGTCTACGCCTGCCGTTATGACATGGGTCGTCAGCTGGCACATGAGGAGCCCGTCGAGGCCGACCTGGTCATCGGCGTGCCCGACTCCGGCCTGCCGCCCGCGGAGGGCTATTCGCACGAGAGTGGCATTCCCTTTGGTGAGGGCCTTATCAAGAACCGCTACGTGGGCCGTACGTTTATCGAGCCTACGCAGGAGCTGCGTGCCATGGGCGTGCGTATGAAACTCAACCCGCTGCGCGACAACATCGAGGGCAAGCGCCTGGTCGTCATCGACGACTCCATTGTGCGCGGCACCACCATGGTGCAGCTCGTAAAGATGCTGCGCAACGCCGGCGCCAAGGAGATTCACATTCGCATCAACTCGCCCGAGGTCATCTGGCCGTGCTTCTACGGTATCGATACCGACGTGCAGTCGCAGCTCATCAGCGCCAACAAGACGGTCGATGAGATCTGCGAGTACATTGGCGCCGATTCGCTGGCCTTCCTTTCGGTCGAGGGCCTGCTGAAGGTCATGCCCAAGGGCGGCTACTGCGACGCGTGCTTTACCGGCCGCTATCCCGTGGCGATTCCCGAGAGCTTTGGCCGTGACAAGTTCATGGAGGGCTTTAAGCCCCGCAACCTGGACAAGCCGCTGTACTTTGACGACGACGCCGTGGTCGAGAAATATGTCGACCGCAGCTGGGAAGAGGAGCACGGCGAGGCCTAAAACCTGCCATGTAGGGACAGGTTTATTTTGGTAGGTTTTACCTGCTGTTTTGTTGATATGACGGCGCGTGCTGTTATGGCGCGCGCCGAAATGGCGCAACTATGAGCACCGTTTGGCGCCTGCTCGTCAGACGGTAGTGGGAGAGGAAGACTCAGATGAGCGACAGCAAGCATGTGACGTACGAGGACGCCGGCGTCGATACCGCCGAGGGCGGCCGCGCCGTCGACGCTATTAAGCAGATGGTCAAGGACACCAACCGCCCCGAGGTCATCGGCGGCATCGGTGGCTTTGGCGGCCTGTTCTCGGCCGCCGCGCTTAAGGATATGGAAGACCCGATCCTGATTAGCGGCACCGACGGCGTGGGCACCAAGCTCGTGCTCGCCCAGATCATGGACCGTCACGAGACGGTGGGCCAGGACCTGGTCGCCATGTGCGTCAACGACATTTTGGCTTCGGGCGCCGAGCCGCTGTTCTTCCTGGATTACGTTGCCATCGGTCACATTGAGGCCGAGCACATGGCAAAGATCATCAAGGGTGTGGCCGACGGCTGCAAGCTCGCGGGCTGCGCGCTCGTGGGCGGCGAGATGGCCGAGCACCCCGGCGTCATGGCTCCCGCCGACTACGACCTCGCCGGCTTTACCGTGGGCGTCGTCGACCGTCCCAAGATGCTTGACCCCGCGAACGTTCGCCCCGGCGATGTGATCCTGGGTCTGCCTTCCACCGGTGTGCACTCCAACGGCTACTCGCTCGTGCGCAAGGTCATCGGCGTTGACGGCATCAAGCCGGGCACGCCCGAGGCCGCCGCTAAGGCCGAGGAACTGAGCCGTCCGCTCGAGGAGCTCGACGGTGCTTCGCTGGCCGACGCCCTGCTGGCTCCCACGCGCATCTACGTCAAGCCGATTCTGGAGCTGCTGCGCGGCGGCGCCAACGTACACGGCATCGCCCACATCACCGGCGGCGGCATCACCGAGAACCTCAACCGCGCGCTCGCCGACGATGTCGATGCCGTGGTCACCCGCAGCGGCGCCGAGATGGGCTGGGATGTTCCGCCCGTCATTACTTACGTGTCGCGTCAGGCCGAGCTCGCGCCCAACGAGGCGTGCAAGACCTTCAACATGGGCGTCGGCCTGTGCCTGATCGTCGCCCCCGAGGACGAGGCTGCCGTGACCGAGGCCCTGGTCGCGCTGGGCGAGAAGCCGTTCCGCGTGGGCGAGTGCGTCGAGGGTTCCGGTAAGGTCGTGTACTCCGATGAGCGCTAGCGAGCAGATGGCTGCTGCCGAGGGCCTGGGCTTTGTGCCCTACACCCGTCCGACCGGCACCGATACGGCCGAGCCGCTCAAGATCGGCGTGCTTATCAGCGGTTCGGGCACCAACCTGCAGGCGCTGATCGACCTTATCGCCGCCGGCAAGCTCAACGCCTCGATTGAGCTTGTAGTGTCGAGCCGTCCTTCGGCCAAGGGCTTGCAGCGCGCCGAGCGTGCGGGCATCCAGACGCTCACGCTGTCCAAGGATATCTATGCCGACCCCATCGCGGCTGACGAGATCATCGCGCGCGAGCTGCTCGAGCGCGGCTGCGAGTATGTGGTCATGGCCGGCTACATGCGCATGGTGCACACGCCGCTGCTGGCGGCGTACCCCAACCGTGTGGTCAACCTGCACCCGGCCCTGCTGCCGAGCTTTACCGGTGCCCACGCGATCGACGATGCGTTTGCCCGCGGCGTCAAGGTGACCGGCGTGACCGTGCACTTTGCCAACGAGATCTACGACAACGGCCCCATCATCGCCCAGCGCGCGCTGGCTGTTGAGGAGGGCTGGGACATCGACACGCTCGAGGAGCACATCCACGCGATCGAGCATGTGCTGTATCCCGAGGTCGTGCAGATGCTCGCCGACGGCCGCGTCCACGTGCTGGAGAGCGGCAAAGTGGCAATTGATGCGGCACGCTAGTCGCGTGTAAGAGAGTTCGCTGAGCGCTCTTTGGGACGCAAGCGATCGAAAAAAGTTGATAGGGCTCCGTCCGTACGCGGGCGGGGCTCTTTTTGTGTGGCCTCTCAAGTTTGCTATACTGCTAGCAAGCAGAGAGGAGTCGCCATGGCAACAGCAACAGTGCAGCTCAACACGCGAATCGACCCTATGCTCAAGGCTGGCGGCGATGCGGTCCTGACTCGCAATGGGCTGGGGCCGAGTGACGCTATTCGTGCGCTTTGGACCTACCTTGTCGAGCATCAGACGTTGCCAGGATTTATGGTGGAGGATAGGTGCGAGGCACCCCGTGCGGAGAGTCTGGCCGAGCAGGGATGCGGGCTGGTTTTTTTCTCATTGGGGTTGAGCGCGGCGGATTTTGCGCCAGCTGAATCATCGGCAGACAACTGGGGTGCCGTACGCGACGACATGTACGATGCGATGATCGCTGGCATAGAGGCGAATTGCCGATGATTGCGGCAAAACGACTCTTGGTAGACACAAACGTTTGGCTCGATTATTACCTGCAAGAGGGAGCGTTCGACGAGGCGAAAAGATTGATTGAGTTGGCCGAGGCGGGAAAGATTGACCTTCTGTACGCGCCAACGACGGCAAAGGACCTGTTCTACATTGTGCCGCGGCGTCTAGCTCAGCGGAATGTGAATGGGGTTAACGCTCCGTTCGGTCCGGCTGCATGGGCCTGTATCGAGCATATGATGCAGGTGGCAACGGCTTCTCCGCTTTCGTTGGCGGAATGCGAGATGGCGCGTATGCTTGGCAAGCGTATGCCGGACCTTGAGGACAATCTCATCATTGCATCGGGCGATACGGCGGATGTCGACTACGTAATCACGAGCGACCGACGCATGTTGGAGGCGATGCCCGAGGTATGCTTGACGCCCGCGCGCGCACTCGAGCTCATCGGGATCCTCGGCTAACCTTGCATACTCCGTTTCGCTATCATATTGAGCATTGTGGCCCTCATGCAACTTTGGAGGACGATATGGCGGATAACGAAGCACTGTTTACGCCTGAGCTGGTGTTTTTTGATTGGGAGTGTGCGACGCCTGATGAGGTGTTTGCGCGACTCGAAGGCGAACTTGCTCCACGCGGCTACATTGGCACCGGTTGGCTCGACGCCGTCCGCACGCGCGAGGATGCCTATCCCACAGGGCTTGCCATGCCGGCGGCCAACATTGCCATCCCGCATACCGATCCGGGGTTTGTGGCTAAGCCCTACATCGCGGTGGTGAAGCCGGCCACGCCCGTGACATTCAATGCTATGGCGGGCATGGGTGCCCCTGTGCCGGCGCAGATCGTCATCAACTTGGGCATTGCCGAGCCGGGCGGCCAGGTCGAGGCTCTGCAAGCGCTTATGAATATCTTTATGGACGCGGACACCGCGGCCGATGTGCTCGGCCAGACCACGCCCCAAGGCATGGTCGAAGCCATCCGCCGCCACTTTTAAATCCGGCCCCTGGGGACGTTCCTTTTGTCGCGGGGGCCGCGTTGTGACACAATGGCGTTTGTTCGATTCGTTATGCGAAAGGCCAACTATGGCAAATAAGAAAAAGAACTCCGAGGCCGCGCCGACGCCCGAGCAGCAGACTCGCGCTGCCTCCAGCTCTTGTAAGAAGCAGCGCAAGACGTACGTGTCTAAGACCGTCAAGATTGTTCTGGTGGTTATCGGCGTGCTGGCAATGTTGCTTTCCGTCTCGGCCATGGCGTGCTCCGGTCTTATGTCGCAGACCGAGGACACCTCGGGCTACAAGCTCACCGGCGGCGTTGCCGCCACCATCAACGGCACCAACCTCACCGAGGATACCGTGACCAAGCAGATCATGAGCATGCGCACGTCCTATGGTTATACCAAGGACAAGGATTGGGCGCAGTACCTGGTCAACAACGACCTTACGCCCAAGAAGTATCGCAAGCAGCTCATCGATTCCTACACGCAGCAGATTCTGCTTCAGCAGGCGCAGAAGGAAAACGGCGTGACGGTGTCGGATGAGGAGGTCGAGAAGGCTTGGAAGGACGCGTGCAAGAGCGCGGGCGGCGCCAAGACCTTTAAGAAGACCCTTAAGACCTACGGCTACACCGAGGACACCTATAAGAGCTCGCTCAAGGAGAGCCTGGCGCAGCAAAAGCTCAAGGAAGCCGTGGCGCCTACCAGCAAGCCCGAGGACAGCGAGATCGTCGATTACATCAACAAGAACCTGTCGAAGTACAACGATGCCCGCCGCTCGTCGAACATCCTGATCAAGGTCGATTCCGAGGCATCCGACGAGGACAAGGCTGCCGCCAAGGCCAAGGCGCAGGAGTGCCTGGACAAGATTAACTCCGGCGAGCTGAGCTTCGAAGACGCTGTGAAGCAGTATTCCGACGACACCGGTTCCAAGGAGAAGAAGGGCGACGTGGGCTGGGACAAGCTCACCACCTTCGTCGACAGCTACCAGACGGCACTCGAGGGGCTCAACAAGGGCGATGTGAGCGACGTGGTCGAGTCGACGTACGGCTATCACATTATCAAGTGCACCGACTACTTCCATGTCGACAGCCAGGTCGATGATATCAAGCAGGTACCCAAGGCCATCAAGAAGTACGTCTCCAACGTGGTGAAGACGCAGGCGGCCAGCACTGCATATAGCGAGTGGCTGGAGCAGTACAAAAAGGACGCCGACATCACCGTCAACCCCATGCCCAAGGACGTACCCTACAACGTGAGCCTGAAGGGTGTCACCAAGAGCTCGACCGACAACTCGTCGACGACTGAGTAATCATGGGGCGGTGCTCGCGCGAGTGCCGCCCGCACTATTGAGGAGGATTTGCAGATGACCAACGAAGAGCTGCAGCAGGAAATGATCGCCGCCATGAAGGCCAAGGACAAGGTTCGCCTGTCCATCATTCGCCAGGTTAAGGCCGAGGTGAAGAACATCGAGGTCAACGAGCGCCGCGACGTGACCGAGGAAGACGTCAACAGCATGATCAAGCGTCTGATCAAGCAGACGAGCGAGACGCTGGAGATGTCCATCAAGGCCGGTACCGACCAGGACCGTACCGACAACCTGACCGAGCAGGTCAAGATTCTGGAGAGCCTGCTGCCCGCGCAGGTTTCGGGCGAGGAGCTCGAGGCTCTGATCGAGCAGGTTATCGCCGAGCTGGGCGCCACGTCCAAGAAGCAGATGGGCCAGGTCATGGGTGCACTCGGCAAGGCCACCGGCGGCAACTTCGATAAGCCGGCCGCGGCAAAGATCGTCGGCGCAAAATTGGCGTAATTTGTTACGCGGTTTTACCAAACCGCGTAACGGCTCGACGCTGCAAACCCGTACACACGGCAATCTGACGTTCAATTTCAAGGGCGCGACCATAAGGTCTGCGCCCTTTCATTTCACGTCACCTTGCTCGCGTGTACGGGTTTTCGCTGACTTATGCTCAACAAGGGCGGTTGCACTCATTGGGGACAGACTTAAATGAGTAGCCACGGGGGTACTCATTTGAACTGCATCCCATTTCTTGGACTTTGAAATTAAGGTTCGAGAAAAGGGAGG
>UQNC01000026.1 GCA_900542175.1 uncultured Collinsella sp.
GAGCGCTTGACTGGCAGTCAAGAGGTCAGGGGTTCGATCCCCCTCGTCTCCACCCGAGCATTGAATGAGGCTCCAACGCAAGTTGGGGCCTTTTTTCATATAGGCACACAAGGTCAAAGGCGGCACCATGATCCTCCTGGTCGACAAGATCGAAAAAAGCTTCGGCGCACGCGTCCTCTTTAGCGGCGCGTCCTTCCAGATCAACCCCGGCGAGCGCTTCGCGCTCGTGGGACCCAACGGCGCCGGCAAAACCACCATGCTCAAGATTATCATGGGCATCGACAGCCCCGATGCCGGCCAGGTCCAGTACGCCAAGGACTGCCAGGTGGGCTACCTAGAGCAGGAAACCAACCTAGAGCAAAAGGACACCACCATCCTCGCCGAGGTCATGGCCGCTGCCAAGGAAATCCGCCGCATGGGCGAGCGCGCCAACGAGCTGCAGGCCCAGATCACCGAGCTCTCCGAACAGGGGAAGGACGTCGACGCACTCCTTAACGAGTATGGCCAGGTCCAGGACCGCTTTGAGCATCTGGGCGGCTACGAGCTCGAGAGCAACGCCCGTAAAATCCTGTCCGGCTTGGGCTTTAAGGTCACCGACTTTGAGCGCCCGTGCTCCGAGTTCTCGGGCGGCTGGCAGATGCGCATCGCGCTGGCCAAGCTCTTCCTGCGCCACCCCGACCTGCTGCTCCTGGACGAGCCCACCAACCACCTGGACCTCGAGAGCGTCCAGTGGCTGCGCGGCTTTATCGCGAGCTACGATGGCGCCGTCCTCATCGTCAGCCACGACCGCGCCTTCATGGACGCCTGCGTCGACCACGTCGCCGCCCTCGAGAACCGCCGCGTGACCACCTACACCGGCAACTACAGCAGCTACCTTAAACAGCGCGAGGACAACCTAGAGCAGATGCGCGCCAAGCGTGCCGCTCAGGAGCGCGACATCGCCCACATGCAGGTCTTCGTCGACAAGTTCCGCTACAAGCCCACCAAGGCTGCCCAGGCCCAGGAGCGCATCCGCAAGATCGAGCAAATCAAAAAGGAGCTTGTCATCCTGCCCGAGGGTCACAAGCACATCGACTTTAAGTTCCCCAACCCGCCGCGCTCCGGCGACATGGTCGTAGGGCTCGAGAGCGTGTCCAAGTCCTACGGCGACAAGCACATCTACAGTGACATCGATCTCAAGCTCTACCGCGGCGAGCACGTGGCGCTCGTCGGCCCCAACGGCGCCGGCAAGTCCACGCTCATGAAGATCCTCGCTGGCCTGGAGCCGCCCACCAATGGCACCCGCGACCTGGGCACTAACGTGGGCGTAGCCTACTACGCCCAGCACGCGCTCGAGGGCATGACCGAGTCCAATACCGTCCTGCAAGAGATCGACACCGTCACGCCCAAGTGGACCGTGCCGCAGCAGCGCAGCCTGCTGGGCGCCTTCCTGTTTAGCGACAACGACGCAATCGAAAAGCAAGTCCGTGTCCTCTCCGGCGGCGAAAAGGCACGTCTGGCCCTTGCCAAGATGCTCGTGGCCCCCGAGGCGCTCCTGTGCCTGGACGAGCCCACCAACCACCTGGACATCGACTCTGTGGACATGCTCGAGAACGCCCTGCAAAACTTCCCCGGTACCATCGTGCTAATCAGCCACGACGAGCACCTGGTGCGCGCCGTGGCCAACCGCATCATCGACATCCGCGACGGCAAGGTCACGGTCTACGATGGCGACTACGACTACTACCTCTACAAGCGCGAGGACCTCGCCGCCCGCGTCGCCGCCGAGGCGGCAGGGGAGAGCGCGCCGGCCACGGTCAAGTCCACCAAGGCCAGCGCCGCCCAGGTCGACACCCCCGCCGCGACGCCTAAGCCTGCCGAGGGCAAAAAGACCAAGGAGCAAAAGCGCGCCGAGGCCCAGGCCCGCGCCGCGCTCAACAAAAAGCTCAAGGGTGTGCGCAACCAGCTCAAGAAGATCGAGACGGAGCTCGACAAAAAGCGCGCCCGCTATGACGAGCTTATGGAATTGATGGCCAGCGAAGAGCTTTATGCCGATCAAGACAAGTTCAATGCCGCGCTGGGGGAATATAACGGCCTTAAGCAAGAGCTGCCCAAGCTCGAGGACGAATGGCTGGAGCTTTCCACCCAGATCGAAGAGGAGACCGCGCGTGAACTCTCGTAAAGCCGCTGCCGTGGCGATGAGCATCATCGCCATCGCTTGTCGCATCTGCGGCATTTTTATGAGCGCGATGACCGTGCTGCTGTGCTTTAGCGGCCTCACCGCCAAGCTGCAGATCGTGGGCTTTGTCGTTGAGCTTTCGCGCGCGCTGCCGAGCGCCATCGCCGGCTACGGCGTCATTACGTCGCCCTTTGGCGGCGTGTTCCGCCTGGATTACGCTATCGTGGCCGTCATCCTGTTTGTGGCCGACTACCTGCTCACGCGCGCCTCGCGCCGCGTCCGCTAGGGGAGCGCCATGTCCAGCAGCTACATCATGAACCTGCTCGCGAGCGCCGTCGCCGTCATTGTGGGCATCGTCATCCACGAGAGTGCGCACGCCGCCGCGGCCTGGGCACTCGGCGATAAGACGGCCCGATCGCGCGGTCGTGTCTCGCTCAACCCGCTCAACCATATCGACCCGTTTGGCACCATCATCCTGCCGCTGCTGATGCTCGCCGCCGGTGGCCCGGTGTTCGCCTTCGCCAAGCCCGTGCCCGTGTACCTTAACAACCTCAAGCACCCCAAGCGCGACGAGGTCCTGGTGAGCGTAGCCGGCCCTGCATCGAACATCGCGTTGGCATGTCTTACGGCCGCCCTCATGCACCTGACCTACGGCAACCTCTACGCCAGCATGTCCTTTGCCGTGACATCACAAATCATGAATTTCGGCGCCACGTTTATCGTGGTCAACCTGTCACTCGCGTTCTTTAACCTCATCCCGATCCCGCCGCTCGATGGCTCATCGATCATCGTGCCCTTCCTCAAGGGCAAGGCGCTCGCCAACTACTACCGTCTGCAGCAATACGCCATGCCCATCCTCATCTTGGTGCTGTATCTGCTGCCCATGTGGACCGGCATCGATGTGATCGGCCGCTATTTCGACGTTACCGTGTATCCGCTGGCAGAGCAGCTGCTCAACTTCGCAATCGCCGGCATCTAAGGTAAACTTACAGGTCGACCGTGCAAAACGGTCGCAACATGCACCCAAACCGCGCCGCGAAGGCGCCGTCAAAGGAGGTCGAAGATGTCGTATCGCGTGTCGACGCAGGTCTACAGCGGACCGTTCGACCTGCTGCTGCAGCTGGTAACCCGCCAAAAAGTAGATATCGGCGCCATCTCTATCAGCGAGGTGGCCGAACAGTACCTTGCCGAGGCCGAGCGCATCGAGGCACTGGACCTGGACGTGGCGAGCGACTTTTTGCTGGTCGCGGCAACCCTTTTGGACATTAAGGCCGCCTCGCTGGTGCCGCAGGAGGCCCCGCGCAAAGCCGACGACGATGACGAGTTCGACGAAGACCTCGAGGAGCTCAGCACGCTTGACGGCGACGCGCTGCGTGAGGTCCTGATCCAGCGCCTGATCGCCTACAAGCAGTTTAAAGGCGCGGCTGCGGCCCTCGGTGCCCGCATGCAGGCCGAAAGCCGCATGCACCCGCGTGTGGCCGGCCCCGATCCTGAGTTCCTTGGCCTTATGCCCGACTACCTGGCCGGCATTACTCTGCGCGGTCTAGCCGTCATCTGCGCCGACCTGGATGGCAAGCGACAGACCTTCCTGCTCGAGGCCGAGCACGTGGCGCCGCATCGCGTACCGCTCGACTTGACCGTGGCCTCAGTCGACCGCTTTACCATGACGCACCAAACCTGCAACTTCCGCGAGCTACTGGACGGCGATGCCACCACCGAGCAGCTCGTCGTCACCTTCCTAGCTATGCTTGAGCTCGCCAAGCGCGGCTCGCTCACGCTGAGCCAGGACGAGATCTTTGGAACCATCCGCATCAACCGCGTCGAGGGCGCCGAGGCCTATGTGCCCGGCGAGGGCCCCGAGCTCACCGAATAGGAGCCGCAACCATGTCAACCCTTTCCACGCTGGAGGCAAACAGCCTCAAAGGCGCCCTCGAGGCGCTGCTGCTGGTGTCGAGCGACCCCGTGAGCGCACCCGCGCTGGCAGGTGCGTTGGATATCGCCCCGGGCGAATGCGCGTCGCTGCTCGCCGAGCTCAAGGTTGAGTATGAGGAGGCCAACCGCGGCTTTCAGCTGCGCGAGGTCGCCGGCGGCTGGCGCCTGTTTACTCACCCCGCCTACCACGACGTGGTCGAGGCCTACGTGCTGAGCTGGGACACGCAAAAGCTGTCGCAAGCGGCGCTCGAAACACTGGCCGTCATCGCATACCACCAGCCCGTGACGCGCGAGGTGGTCAAAGGCATCCGCGGCGTCAATTCTGACGGCGTCATCGCGTCGCTCGTGGACAAAGGTCTGGTGCGCGAGCTCGGACGCGACCCCCAGCGCAGTCAGGCCATCATCTACGGCACGACCAACGCCTTCTTGGAAAAGTTCGGTCTGCGCTCCACCCGCGACCTGCCCGACCTGGAGCAGTTTGCCCCCGACGAGCAGTCGCGTCAGTTTATCCGCGAACGCCTGAGCGGCCGCAGCATTCAGTCCACGCTCGAGGAGCAGGCCGAGGACCTGGACGAGGAGCGCGAACTGCTCGATACCGATGTTGACGATGTTGAGGCAATCGAGGACTTGGAGACCCTGGTCGTCGACGAGACCTCGGAGGATTTGCATGACGAGGATTAACGAAGTAGGGGAGACGCGCGCCGGCGCTGCGGTACCCAACGCGGATACGCACGAGTCCGACGCCCAGCCCGTCTATCCGCACACCATGCGCCTGCAGCGCTTTTTGGCGCGCGCGGGCGTGGCGAGCCGCCGCGGGTCGGAAGACCTGATGACTGCCGGCCGCGTGACCGTCAACGGCCAGGTCGCGACCGAACTGGGCACCAAGGTCGACGTCGACCGCGACCATATCGAGGTCGACGGCATGCCCGTCAAGCTCAACCAGGGCGCCGTGTACTTGATGCTCTACAAGCCGACCGGCTACCTCACCACCATGAGCGACCCGCAGGAGCGCCCTTGCGTGGCCGACCTGGTCCCCCGCGACCGCTTTCCGGGACTATTCCCGGTGGGCCGCCTGGACCGAGACACCACAGGCCTTTTGCTCTTTACCACCGATGGCGACCTGTCGCAGGATCTGCTGCACCCCAGCAAGCATGTCTATAAGACCTACCAGGCGCTCGTGGACGGCCACCTGACCGATCGCGACTTAGAACCACTCCGCCGCGGCATCGAACTCGACGACGGCCTGTGCCAGCCGGCGATCTGCCGCGTCATCAACGCGCGCGAGGCAGAGGCCGTGGCTCCGCAAGGCGTCAAGCCCGGCACCACCGCCGTGGAGGTCATCATCCGCGAGGGGCGCAAAAACCAGGTCAAGCGCATGCTGAGCAAGATTCACCATCCGGTAATCCGCCTGCATCGCTGCAACTTTGCCGGCCTGGAGCTCAAGGACGTGGCCAAGGGCTCGTGGCGCGAGCTCACCGACCGCGAGGTACAGGTCCTCAAGGCCGGCGGCATCCCGCCCAAGCAGGCGAGCGCCAAGCGCAACGGCGGCAAGCCCCAAGACACGCCCGCCAGCCGCACGCGTCACCACGGCAGCCACGGCTCCGCACCCAAGCGCAACACCTACCGCGAGCGCTACACAGGCTAGGCAACCCGCCGCGCCCCTGCACCCGCGAACCATACCAGCACGTCAACCATCGAAAGGAAGCATTGCATGATCGTTGCCATCGACGGCCCCGCCGGTTCCGGCAAATCCACCATCGCCAAGGAGATCGCCCGCCAGCTGGGCTTTAACAAGCTCGACACGGGCGCCATGTATCGCGCCGTCACCTTCGCCGCGCTCGACCGCGGCATCGATCTGAACGACGAGACGGCCATCGACGCCCTCGCCGAGCAGATCGAGATTCGCTTTACCAACGGCACCGGCGAGGATACGCGCCTGACCATTGACGGCCAGGACGCTTCGGCCGCCATTCGTACCCCGCAGGTCGACGCCAACGTGTCCAAGGTCTCGGCCTACCCGGGCGTGCGCGCCGCCATGCTCATTCACCAGCGCCGCGCCGCCGAGGACCGCGATATCGTGGCCGAGGGTCGCGACATCGGAACCGTCGTGTTCCCCAACGCGCAGGTCAAGGTCTTCCTGACCGCCGACCCGCGCGAGCGCGCCCGTCGTCGCGTGCTGCAACGCCACCAAAACGACGCTCAGCCGCTCAGCACAGATCAGCTCGAGACCGAGGTCGACGAAACCCTCGACGCCCTCAAGCAGCGCGACAAACTCGACAGCAGCCGCGAGGTCGCCCCGCTCGTGCCCGCCGAGGACGCCGTGCACGTCGACTCCACCGCCCATACCATCGACGAGGTCGTCCGCATTATCGAGGACCTCATCAACCAAAGGAGGTAGCCCATGCGCCTGTTTAAGCAGACGCCCGAGGACTATTACAACGCCCCCTACGCAGAGTTCCCAGCGCTCATTCGCGGCACCGTCGTCGTAGTCATGGCCATCCTTTGGGCCTTCTCCAAGCTCATGTGGCGCTGGAAGGTCGAGGACGCTGACCTGCTGTTTGAGCGCCAGGACGGCCGCGGCAGCGTGGTCATCTGCAACCACACCTCGATGGCTGAGCTCTTGGCCGTGGAGACGGCGCTGTTCTTTGGCGGCCGCCGCATTCGCCCCATCTTTAAGTCCGAGTTCGCCAAGAGCAAGATCGTACGCTGGGCCTTTAGCCGCGTGGGCGGCATTCCCGTGGAGCGCGGCACCGCCGACATGAAGTGCCTGCGCGCCGCCCAGCATGCGCTGCAGCGCGGCGAGGACGTCCTGATCTTCCCCGAGGGCACGCGCATCCGCTCGCGCGAGATCAAGCCCGAGGTCCACGGCGGTTTTGCGCTCATCGCCCAGATGGGCAAGGCGCCCGTCAACCCGCTCGCCATTTGCGGCTGGTCCGACATCACGCCCGCGGGCAAAAAGCTCATGCGTCCCAAGAAGTGCTGGATTCGTGCCGGCAAGGCCGTCGCGCTTTCGGACGCGCCGGCCGGGCTTAAGCGTACGGAGCGCCTGACCTGGTTTGAGTCCGAGGCCATGAGCCGCGTATACGCCATGCGTGACGAGCTGTGCGCCGAGCATCCGGGCAGGTTCTAGCCATGAGCGAGAACGTGACGAACACCGCCGCGACTGCGTCCGACCACGCAACCGCGCCTACCATCGAGATCGCCGCCCACGCCGGCACTTGCTACGGCGTACAGCGTGCGCTCGATATGGCGCTGGCCGCTGCGCCGCAGGCAGGGGAGTGCAATCAGGTCCATACCTTGGGTCCGCTCATCCATAACCCTATCGTGGTGCGCGAGCTCGCTGAGGCAGGCGTTAGCCTGGCTGAGAACCTGGATAGCGCCGCAACCGGTACCGTGATCATCCGCGCCCACGGCGTGGTGCCGCAAGTGATCGATGCTGCCCGCGAGCGCGGCCTTACCGTGGTCGACGCCACCTGTCCCTACGTGAAGAAGGTCCATGTGGCCGCCGAGCGCCTGGTACGCGAGGGCTACCGCGTGGTAGTCGTAGGCGAGCCGGGCCATCCCGAGGTTGAGGGCATCTTGGGCCACGCCGGCAATGATGCACAGGTCGTGAGCTGTGCCGCCGACGCCACCGCCTTGTCGCTCAAGGGCAAGGTAGGCCTCGTCGTGCAAACCACCCAGACTGCGCAGAACCTCGCCGAGGTCGTGGCTGCTATCACCCCGCGCGTGCAGGAGCTGCGCGTGATCAACACCATCTGCGCCGCCACGAGTGAGCGTCAACAGGCAGCAGCCACACTTGCCAACCGCTGCGACTGCATGGTCATCGTGGGCGGCAAGAACTCGGGCAACACCCGCCGCCTGGCGCAGATTTGCGCAGACGCCTGCGAGCGCACGCATCACATCGAGGAAGCTTCCGAGCTCCAGGCCGCGTGGTTTGCCGACGCTCACCACATCGGCATCACCGCCGGAGCCTCCACCCCGCAAGAACACATCGAACGCGCCGTCACGCGCATCAAGGAGCTTTGCCGCTAACCATGGACCAGACCGTACCCGCATACGCCGCCGAGGTGGCCGATTACGGGCGCAGCCGCGACCCCGAGCCGGGTGAGGGCGCGCTCGTCAAGAACGTGCGTCCCGAATCGCCCGCGTGGGATGTGGGTATCGAGCCGGGCATGCGCGTGCTCACGGTCAACGGTGAGCAGCTTACCGACATGATTGTGTGGCTCTGGGAGGCCGACGATGATACCGTCGAGCTCGAGGTTTTCGACCCGCGCGACGGCACCGTCACCCCCGTCGAGCTCGACCGCTTTCCCGGCGAGGATTGGGGTTTGGAGTTCGATGGCCCCATCTTCGACGGCATGCGTACCTGCGTCAACGCCTGCGTGTTCTGCTTTATGACCATGCTCCCCAAGGGCGGCCGCTCCACGCTCTATATTCGCGACGACGACTATCGCCTAAGCTTTTTGCAAGGCAACTTTGTCACGCTTACGAACCTCACCGACGAGGACGTGCAAAACGTCATCCAGCGCAACATGAGTCCCATGAACGTGTCGGTCCACGCTGTGAGCCCCGACGTCCGCCGTCGTATGATGGGCCGTAACGCTCAGCGAGGCATGGACGTACTCGAGACCATCATGGCCGCCGGCATCGAGATTCACGCGCAGATTGTGCTGTGCCCCGGCATGAACGACGGCGAGGAGCTGGAAAAGACCCTGCGCTTTTGCGAGGAGCACGAGCAAATCACAAGCCTGGGCATCGTGCCGCTCGGCTTTACCAAGCATCAGAACCGTTTTAGCTGGTCCTACAGCGACAAGCCCGAGCTGGCGCGCGAGACCATTGCCATGATCCGTCCCTACCAGGACCGTGCCTTCGAGCGCTTTGGCCGCCACACCTTCCAGATGAGCGACGAGTTCTATCTGGACGCCGGCATCGATCCTCCCGAGGCGGACTTTTACGACGGTTACCCGCAGTACTACGACGGCATCGGCATGATCCGCTCGTATCTAGACGAGACCGACGACGTGCTTGCCGCCGATACCGAGCGTCTGGCCCGCGTCCGCGAGGCCATCGCCGCCCGCAGCCAGCACCTGCTGTGCCTCTCGGGCGCCAGCGCACGCGACACGGTGGCCCGCTTTGTGGAGTCGCCCCAGGGACTCGCCGGCACTGTCACGGCCATCAAGAACCGCTACTTTGGCGGCAACGTGGACGTGACCGGCCTCATCGTCGCGTGTGACATCTTGGAGCAGCTGCCCCAAGATCTGTCGGGGGTTATGCTCTTTGTGCCTAAGCTCATGTTCAACGCTGACGGCATGACGCTTGACGAGTATCATCGTGACGATTTACTCGCAAGCCTTACCAGTCGCGGCGCCGAGGTTCATGTGGTGTCGACCATGCCGCATGAGCTGCTCGATACCCTGGAGCACATCCTTGGCATTGTGCCTGCCGACTCTACTAATTCCGCTGACCCTACCCATTAAAGGAGAGCAGATGAAACCTATCGTCGCCGTCGTCGGACGCCCCAACGTGGGCAAGTCCACGCTCGTTAACCGCCTGGCCCAGACCTCGGACGCCATCGTCCACGAGTCTCGCGGCGTCACGCGCGATCGCTCATATCACACGGCCGATTGGAACGGCCGCGAGTTCACCATCGTCGACACAGGCGGTATCGAGCCGCTCAAGAGCGACGACGTCTTTGCCACGTCCATCCGCGACCAGGCGCTCGCCGCCGCCGAGGAAGCCGCCGTCATCCTGTTTGTGGTCGATGGCCGCACCGGCGTCACCGAGGAGGACGAGTCGGTCGCTCGCATGCTCAAGCGCTGCGACAAGCCGGTCTTTCTGCTGGTGAACAAGCTCGACAACCCCGATCGCGAGAACGACAGCATCTGGGAGTTCTATTCGCTCGGCATCGGTGAGCCCACGCCGCTCTCGGCCCTGCATGGTCATGGCACGGGCGACCTGCTCGACGATATCGTGGCCCTGCTTCCGGAGGAAGAGGACGAGGTCGCCGACGAGTTCCCCGATGCGCTGAACGTGGCCATCATCGGCCGCCCCAACGCCGGCAAGTCCTCGCTGTTCAACCGCATCCTAGGCGCCGACCGCTCTATCGTGTCCAACATTGCCGGCACGACGCGCGACGCCATCGACACCGTCGTGGAGCGCAACGGCAAGCACTACCGCATGGTCGACACCGCGGGCATCCGCAAGAAGAGCACCGTGTACGAGAATATCGAGTACTACTCGATGGTCCGCGGCCTGCGCGCCATCGACCGCGCCGACGTGGCGCTGCTCGTCGTCGACGCCTCCGTGGGCGTTACCGAACAGGACCAGAAGGTCATGGGTCTTGCCATCGAGCGCGGCTGTGCCATCGTTGTGCTGCTCAACAAGTGGGACCTGCTCGACGACGACCGCAAGCGCGAGGCCTGCATGGAGACCATCGACCGCCGTCTGGGCGTCATGGCTCCCTGGGCCCAGTACCTGCGCATCTCTGCCCTCACTGGCCGCAGCGTCGAGAAGATCTGGGCGATGGTCGACGCCGCCGAAAAGACGCGCTCGCAAAAGATCAGCACTTCGCGCCTCAATACGTTCCTCACCGACCTGCGCGAGTTCGGCCACACCGTGGTGGACGGCAAGCGCCGCCTGCGCATGCACTACGTGACTCAGACGGGCATCAACCCGCCGACGTTCACGTTCTTCGTCAACCACAGCGACCTGGTCAACGACACCTACCAGCGCTACGTGGAGAACCGCATGCGCTCGACTTTCGATTTTGCCGGCACGCCCATTCGACTCTTCTTTAGGAAGAAGGAACAAAAGGATGCATAATCCGATTCTGCTGACCGCCATCTGCGCCGTGGTCTCGTTCTTTATCGGGGCGATTCCGTTTGGCCTGATCCTGGGCCGCGTGTTCAACCACACGGACATTCGCAAGGCGGGTTCCGGCAACATCGGCACCACCAACGCGCTGCGCGTGGCCGGCCCCAAGGTGGCCGCGCTCACGCTGCTGCTCGACTGCCTTAAGGGCGCCATCTGCGTCCTTATCGCCCGTCCGCTTATCGCCGACATGGGCTATGGTTTTCCGCAGAACATCATGGCGCCTGGAGCCCCCGGCGACTGGATGCTCGGCGTCATTTGCCTGGCAGCTGTATGGGGCCATATCTTCTCGCCCTACCTCAACTTCCATGGCGGCAAGGGTATCGCCGTTGGTCTGGGCGTGATCCTTGCCTGGTACTGGCCCATTGGCCTGTCGCTACTGGGCATGTTTATCGTGGCCGTCGCCATCACCAAGTATGTGTCGGTGGGCTCACTCGCCGCTGCCATCGGTCTTCCCATCGCCGCTTGCGCGGTCTTTCCGTACAGCAGCCTGGGCCTCAAGTTTTGCATGGCGATGATCGGCATCACCGTAGTGTGGGCCCATCGCTCGAATATCCAAAAGCTCATGGCCGGTAAGGAGTCCAAGCTCTCGTTTACCAAGCGCGTCACCGAGCCCGACGATAAATAGGAGAGAGTCATGAATGTTGCGCTGATTGGCTCTGGCTCCTGGGGAACCGCCGTCGCCGGCCTTGCCGCCGCGCGAGCCGAGCGCGTGACCATGTGGGCCCATAGCGAGCAGACGGCTGCCGGCATTAACGGCGAGCACCGCAACCCCCGGTATCTGGTGGGCTACGAGCTGCCCGACAACGTTGTCGCCACGACGGAGCTGGCGCAGGCGCTCGACGGTGTCGAGGCCATCATCTTCGCCGTGCCCTCCACGCACCTGCGAAGCGTATGTCATCAGACAGCGCCCTTCATCGCCGCCGACACCCCGGTGCTCTGCCTTACCAAGGGCATTGAGCCCGAGTCCGGCCTGCTCATGAGCGAGGTCATTGCCAGCGAGATCGGCAACGAGGCGCGCGTGGCGGCGCTCTCGGGCCCCAATCATGCCGAGGAGATCTGCCGCGGCGGGCTTTCGGCCGCTGTCATCGCCAGCGAAGACCCGCAGATAGGGGAGACCTTTAAGGACCTGCTTCTATCCACGGCCTTCCGCATCTACCTGTCGCAGGACATGACCGGCGTCGAGGTTTGCGGCGCCATGAAAAATGTCATCGCCATCGTGTGCGGCATTTCCGCCGGTACCGGCGCGGGCGACAACACGCTCGCGCTTATCATGACGCGCGGCTTGGCCGAGATCAGCCGCCTGGTGCACGCCCGCGGCGGTCAGGCCATGACCTGCATGGGGCTTGCCGGCATGGGTGACCTCATCGCCACCTGCACCTCGGAGCATTCGCGCAACCGCACCTTTGGCTACGAGTTTGCCCACGGCGTGTCGCTCGACGAGTACCAGGCGCGCACGCATATGGTGGTTGAGGGCGCCGTCGCGGCCCGCAGCGTCAGCGAGCTCGCCCGTTCACTGGGCGTAGATATTCCGCTCACCTTTGCCGTGGAGCAAACGCTCTACAACGGTGTTACTTTGGATAGGGCGCTCGAAATTCTCACCGACCGCGTCCCATCGCAGGAGTTCTACGGGCTCAACGACTAGCGCAGAAAGGCTACTACCATGGGTACCATTAAAATCGCTCCGTCCGTCCTTTCGGCCGACATGGCCAACCTCAAGGGCGACCTCGACAAGATCGCCGGTGCCGACTATGTGCACTTCGACGTCATGGACGGTCACTTTACCGGCAATCTCACCTTTGGCGTTGACATCCTTAAGGCCGTCAAGCGCTCCACCGATGTACCGGTCGACGCGCACCTCATGGTGACGAACCCCGACGAGACGGTCGATTGGTACGCCGACGCCGGTGCCGACATGATCACCGTGCACTACGAGGCTTCCACGCACCTGCACCGCACGCTCACGCATCTGCAGCAGCGCGGCGTCAAGGCCGGCGTGGTGCTCAACCCCGCCACCCCCGTGTGCGTGCTCGAGAGCATCATCGACGTCGTCGATATGGTGCTGCTCATGAGTGTGAACCCGGGCTTTGGCGGCCAGAGCTTTATCCCGGGCACCATCGCAAAGCTTCACGAGCTCAAGGCCATGTGCGAGCGCCACGGCGTTTCGCCCCTCATCGAGGTCGACGGTGGCATTTCTCCCAAGAACATTGCCGAGGTCGTCAAGGCCGGCGCCAACGTGCTCGTGGCCGGTTCTGCCGTATTTAAGTCCGAAGATCCCGCTGCCGAGGTTGCGCTGCTGCAGAAGCTGGGCAACGAGGCCGCACAGGAGGCATAAACCCTTATGACCGCAGGTCAAAACCGCATACCCGTGAATCTTGACTATGCCGCCTCGACGCCCATGCGCGCCGAGGCGCTCCTTGCGCAGCGCGAGTACGACGACAGCGAGCTTGCCGGCGTCAACCCCAACTCGCTGCATTCGCTCGGCCGCAAGGCTGCCGCGCGTCTGGAGGTTGCACGTCGCGAGATCGCCCGCAGCTTTGGCGCGCGCGTCCGCCCGTCCGAGATTGTACTGACTAACGGCGGCACCGAAGCCAACCAGCTGGCGCTTCTCGGTCTTGCCGAGGGCGCTCGTCAGCGCGATCGCAAGCGCGGTCGTGTAATCGTTTCGGCCATCGAGCACGATTCGATTCTGGACAACCTGCCGCTGCTGCGTGCCTCCGGCTTTACCGTCGACCTGGTACAGCCCTGCCGCGCGGGCTACGTTGAGCCTGCCACGCTTGTCGAGCTGCTCAGCGACGACGTGGCGCTCGTGAGCATTATGGTCGCCAACAACGAGACCGGCGTGGTGCAGCCCATCCGCGAGCTTGCCGCAGCTGCGCACACCGCAGGTGCCCTGTTCCACACCGATGCCATCCAGGGCTACTTGCATATTCCGCTCGATGTCACCGAGCTGGGCGTCGACGCCATGTCCGTCGCAGCCCACAAGATTGGCGGTCCCGTGGCATCTGGCGCACTCTACCTTAAGAGCCGCACGCCGCTGCGCCCGCGCATCTTTGGCGGCGGACAGGAGGCCGGTCGTCGTGCCGGCACGCAAGACCTGCGAACGCAGCTCGCCTTTGCCGCTGCCGCCTCGTCTCTGACGCCCCATGTGGCTCAGGAGCGCGCGAAGCTGCAAGCCCTTTCCGACAAGCTCTACGCCACGCTTACGGCCCACCAGCGCATTCACGCCACCATGGGCGACTACGCACAGGCCGACCGTCTGCCGGGTATGGTTTCGATCTACATTGACGGCATGGACTCCGAGGAACTCATCATCAAGCTCGACGCCGCCGGCTTTGAGGTGTCGGCAGGCTCGGCATGCTCGAGTGGCAGCATGGACCCGAGCCACGTGCTCAGCGCGATGGGCATCGGCCGCGAACAGGCGCTGGGTGCCTTGCGCATCTCCTTCGATGATCGCGTGAATCCAGGCGATCTGGACGACTTTGCCCAGACGCTGCTCTCGATCGTAGGTGCCGCATGATTGTTGCCGATCTCGCGCGTGCCTTGCTGGCACGCTATCCCAAAGCAATTGCCGAGAGCTGGGATCACGTAGGACTTTCCGTAGGTGACCCTGCCGCCGAGATTACCGGCGTGGCCTGCGCACTCGACGCGACCGAAGCCAACGTGCACCGCGCCCAGGAGGCCGGTGCCAACGTGTTGTTGACGCATCATCCTATCTACATCAAGGCACCCGAGGCGTTTTGCCCGGCGGATGCGTCGCGTCCCCAGTGCAGCGCAGCACTGTTTGAGGCCGCCCGCTGCGGCGTGAGCATTATTTCACTCCATACCAATCTGGACCGCTCGCACGAGGCGCGCGCCTGCCTAAGTGAGCTGCTGGACGCCGCGCCCGCAAGCTCGTTGGAGCACGTGGACGACCCCGAGGCCTGCGGACTGGGCGCACTCGCGACCCTCCACGACCCCTGCAGCCTGCGCAACCTTGCCGCACGCGCCGCAGCGGCGTTTGGCAGCGACCCGCGCGTGTGGGGCGAGGCAGATCACCCGTGCCGCACCATCGCCATTTTTGGCGGCTCCTTAGGCGACTTTGGAGAGCTTGCTATCGCCGCGAGCGCGGATGTTATCGTGACGGGCGAGGCGGGCTACCACGTGGCGCAAGACCTTGCCTTGCGCAGGCTGCCGGTGATCTTGCTCGGCCATGACCGATCCGAGGAGCCGTTCGTGGATATATTGATGAACTCTGCAGTTGACGCCGGGGTCGACCCCCGTCATGCGATTAAAATACTGAACCCTTGCCAATGGTGGACTGTGACAAAAGGAGAGAACCTATGAGCGCCGGCGCTACGCTACTCAAGCTGCAACAGATCGATTTGGAGCTCGCCCGCAACAAGAGCGAACTTGCCAATATGCCGGAGCTCAAGGAGCTCGCTTCCAAGCGCAAGACCTATGTGAAGCTCAAGTCCGAGATGACCAAGCTCTACGCCCAACGCAAGGATCTGGACATTGAGCTCGACGATCTCAACACTACCGAGATCCAGACCAATAACGCCATCGAGGCTGCCAAGAAGCGTCACGTCGACGGTTCCGACTACCGCGAGGTGCAGGACCTGGAGAACGAGCTTGCCACCCTGGCCAAGCGCCTGGACAAGATCGAGCACACCCGCAAGGACGTCGTTGTCGCCCATAAGGAGGCGCTCGACCGCGAGACTCGCGCGCAGGCCATCATCGCCAAGTTCGAGGAGGGCGTGAAGGCCGATACCAAGGCCGCCCGCGCCAAGGCCGCCGACCTGCAGGCCCAGATTGACGCCGCCACCAAGGAGCGCACCGCCCTTGCCGCTACGCTGCCGACCGACGTGCTCACCGACTACGAGCGCCTGCTCAAGCAGTTCCGCGGCCTGGCTGTTGAGACCATCCAGGGTAACATCCCTACGGTCTGCCACACCGCGCTGCAGGCTTCGTCCATGAGCGACCTCAACCACGACGGCAGGTCAATTACGCACTGCCCATACTGCCACCGCCTGCTGGTGCTCCCGAGCAAGGAAGCGTAAACGATGGCGGCGCCCAACAATTCAATGCAGCTTGAGGGAAAAACGATCCTGCTGGGTATTACCGGCGGGATCGCCGCCTATAAGTCGTGCAATATCGTGCGCCTGCTGCAAAAGCGCGGCGCGCGTGTCAAGGTCGTTATGAGCGAGCATGCCACGGAGTTTGTGGGCCCGCTTACTTTCCGCGCGCTCACCAATGAGCCGGTCGCGGTGGGCCTGTTCGACGATCCCTCCGACCCCATCCACCACATTTCGCTCGCGCAGGAGCCCGACCTTGTAGCCGTGGTGCCCGCCACGGCCAATATCATCGCCAAGATGGCCAACGGCATTGCCGATGACCTGATTTCTACGACGCTACTCGCCACGCCGCGACCCATTGTGATCGCGCCGGCCATGAACAATGGCATGTGGAAGGCGCCGGCAACCCAGGCCAATATGGCCACGCTGCGCGAGCGCGGCGTCCACGTGGTGGGACCCGGCAGTGGCTACCTTGCCTGCGGCGACGTGGACACGGGGCGCATGAGCGAGCCCGAGGACATCGTTGAGGCCGTCTGCGAGGTATTCAACCCCGCACCCCAGGACCTTGCAGGCAAGCGCATCGTGATCACCGCCGGTCCTACGCACGAACCGATCGACCCCGTGCGTTTTATTGGAAACCGATCGTCGGGCAAGATGGGCATCGCCCTGGCGGGGGAGGCCGCTCGCCGCGGTGCCGAGGTCACGCTCGTGCTGGGACCGACATCGCTCGATGTTCCTCGCGGCGTAAAGTGCCTGCGCGTGCAGACCGCCGCAGAGATGCTGCAGACGGCGTTAAACGCCTTCCAGACGGCCGACGCTGCCATTTGCGCTGCGGCCGTCGCCGACTACACGCCCGCGGCCCCTGCCGACCATAAGCTCAAAAAGGCCAACGAGCGCCTGGATTGCATCGAGCTCGTCGAGACCGTTGATATTTTGGCTGAGCTTTCGCGCCAAAAGGGAGGGCGGTGCGTGATTGGCTTTGCAGCCGAGACCGATAACGTTGTGGAGTACGCTGAGCGTAAATTGGCCCGCAAGGGCTGCGATGCGATCATCGCTAACGATGTTTCGCGCGCCGATTCGGGCTTTGGAACTGATACCAATAAGGCTTGGATCGTGAGCACAGCAGGGACGCAGGAACTTCCCGTGCTAACAAAACCCCAGCTCGCAGATACAATTTTGGACTTGCTCAAAAATAATTAAAAAAGTTCTTGCACAAGTCCAAAGTTTCGGGTTAATATACTCCCTGTTGCGAGCGAGAGCAGAGCAACAAACAAAAGCTTCGGGACGTGGCGCAGCTTGGTAGCGCACTTGACTGGGGGTCAAGGGGTCGCTGGTTCGAATCCAGTCGTCCCGACCAGAAGTATGCAGGTCAGGCACCTAGTGCCTGACCTTTTTTTATCAGGAATCAACAAGGTAATCAAAAAAGAATCAACGGCTGTTTTTTAGCTAATAAGGACATGCCAATCTACCTGCGGTTTTGTAGAATCGTGATTTTAATGGATCCCCCCTCCACTTCTATTCCATATTTCAGAATCTATTGATTCCGCATACGCAAACTATTTCGTCTGTCTGGTCTACTTATGCGAAATCAATTTGCCTGCGCCAATCTACTGCGGCTACTTGCGCTGTGGACACAAGCCGAAAGCCCCCAAAATCGGTGCAAGCCGGCCCGCGAATCGTGCGCCCACGGCAGATGGCCGCGGTCGCACCGATCGTATCCATGCCCGATATCGATATGGCCGGTCAGGAACCTAAATAGGAGCCTCTTCGAGTGGACATCCCAATGGGATACCCCCAGACAGTCAACAGCCCCTCCAATCGCCTCTGAGGCTCTGGGGTAGGGGATAGCTGATCGGTATCCGTATGTTTCGACCTGCCCTCACTTCACCGTATAGTTCGTCAGGAGTACCTCGACCACGGGCCTGTGCTTTCCGTTGACGATATAGGCATGGTCGGCGTAGGAGACGTGGCAATCCGACCAAAGCGTGTCGATGAGATCATTGCTCCGGTAGTCGTTGTGCGACCACGAGGAAACCATGAACCGGCATCCGCTTTCCATGAGCGAATCGTGCAGCCCCTTCTCCTTCTCCTCGTCCCAGGTGTCGTAATAGGTGCTCGTGAGTCCGATATAGGGCGGATCGCAGTAAATGAGGGATTTGCTAGGCGCGGCATCTATGGCGTCCCCGTAGTCCATGGTCAGAAACACCCAGTCATTCTCGGCGATCTTTGCTTGGACTTGCTCGACCTAGTTCACGATATTCGTGACGTACGCCTTGGAGAAACGGTTGTCGTTGTGCCCATAGGGGACGTTGTAGCGGTGCTGGCGGTTAAATCTCATAAGGCCGTTGAAGCAAGACCGGTTGAGGAAGAGAAAATCATGGGGGTCATGTGAATCGTTGAACCGGTTGCGAACCTCATAGAAGTAATCCCCCCCCCTCGATTTCAGGCGGGCGCCCTCCGATTCGAGAAACTTCCGGCAGCCCGCGGCGGTAAGCTCGCCGTTCTGGATGGCTCGATAGAAGTCAATGAGATGGATATTCGTGTCCGAGAAAATCGCCCGCTTCGGCGCGAGGTTGAACCCGACGACCCCCGACCCCATGAACGGCTCAACCCAGACCGTATCGACATCGACCGCAGCGTACCGCGCGATCCACGGGACGAGCTTCGTCTTGATCCCCTGCGTCTTAAGGGGCGGGATGTGGACCTTCTCGATAGCATTATTTACTTCTTGATCGGTGGTCTGAACCATGGAACTGTCCTCTCGACGTCGTTGCGTCTTGGGACTTTTACATGGGTCCGATCTCCCAAATAAACTAATGCCGCAACGGCAAGACCGTGGCGGATTGCCACGCCTGTCCTACGCTCGGCGATGTATCTACAAACCCTGAGCGAGGGGAGCCGCATATGCATGCAGCGGAAACTCCTTTCGGGGGGGGGTATCTCCAAGATTTACCCGCCGCCTGAAAGGGCAGTCAACTATCGAGTACGTCTTGATCATCGCGGTCATCGGTCTGGTGATTGTGTTCGCCGGTCCCGGCGTAGCCGGTGCCATCCGCAACCAGTTCAACCAGATCACCAACACGGTCGACTCCGGTACCGATGGAGACAGTTTCATGAGCGCCGAAGAAAAGGCGTACCGCGAGTCGATGAAGACCGTCGTGAACAAGGACGCCAAGGACTGGACCCTGGACGAGCAGAAGGCCGCGGCGACGGATATCGCCAAGAACGGCACGTCCTCGGTCGTATACGCCAAGGCCAGGGCCGCCATGGATGCGGGTACGAAGTGGTCAATCAAGCTCACGAACGGCAAGACGATGACCTATCGCATTATCGGAATCAACCACGATGACTTGGCCGACGGCTCCGGCAAGGCGGGACTGACGTTCCTCACTACCTCGACGACCATCAGTTCCCGCATGAACGCCGAAAATTTCAATACCGGCGGCTGGGAGAAGTCGGAGCTTCGCCAGAAGTTGAACTCCGGCGAAATCTGGAACCTTATGCCCTCCGACTTCCAATCCAAGGTGAAGTCCGTCAAGAAGCTCACGAACAACGTCGGCGGCGGTGAAGAGAATAAGAACGCGACAGCTACCGCAACTTCCGACAGGCTGTTCCTGCTCAGCTATTCCGAAATCGTCCCAACTTCCTGCTGGGCATCCGACTACCCGACACCCGACGCTTTCGACCCCGAACCGGCACCCGACTATCCTTGGACTCCTTCCGACTACCCGTGGACTTCCTCCGAGGGTGCTCAATACGAGGCCTTCAGGGGCAAGGTGACGAATAACTTTTCGGGGAACTCTGCCATTGCCATTGGCAACCGTTGGTGGGAGCGCTCGGTGTCTGTGAGTCCGAACGACTATGACAGCTTTCTCAGTGTCGGCGCCGACGGCGATCCGACTGGCAAGTTCGACCTCGCGACGAACTTGTATTGCGTCTGCCCTGCTTTCTCCTTCTAGCTTGTTTAGCGAAAGGCTCGCGCAACCCTGTGCGGGTCTTTCTTTTGGCAAGCCAGCACGATTGCCGCAACGGCGCCTGCCAGACCGAACAATGCGTTTCATATACGTTGTGCTAAAACACGACATGAAATGGGGTTCTATGGCTTCGAAATGCGCGGGACGGGGAGTGCCGTTCGGCTATGACCCACAAACTGATAGGTTTGTATGGTTGAGTTCGGTACCGCTCGACAGGTACGGAGAGCGCTGCGGGCTCGTCTGCCCGTCCTGTGGCGGCAAACTGCAGGCCGTGCGGACTGCGACAAATACGCCTCACCCGTACTACAAGTGCTTCAGGCACTCTTCGCTGTCTTCGTGTGGCGGAGGTTTCGAGTCGCAGCTGCATAGGGCAGTTAAGTCTCTTCTGGCCGACTCGGTCGGCAGGGAGTTCCGCCTCCCGATGGTCTCCTTGGCGGACGCCGCGCCGCACGCGTCGAGGATAAGCGATTCAGGACGATGGGTTCACGATTGGCGGCAGACTTTCGAACAGGACGACCGCTGCGTCTATCCGGAGATCTGGGTGCCGTACTCGGCGAGAAAATGCACCATCGGGGCCGTTGAGCTTGAGACGACTCAGGAAAACGGCCTGCGCCCAGATGCCGTCCTGACACTGAAAGATAGCCGTGGAGATCTCGGCAGGGTTGCGGTTGAAATCCGTGTGGGACACCCAAAATCGCTGGAAGACGCAGTGAAGTTCAGCGAGATCGGTCTTGACGTTATCGAGATAAATTTCGGCGGTATCGATTTGACCTCGGAGGATTGCGAATCATTGCTCCAGAGGACCGTATTCGGTGACCTGTCCCCGAGATGTCAGCGAGACAGGCGCCGCGAATGGCTTTGGACTGCAAGGGCCGTATCGGTGCTGGATAATTACCATCCCTATGTAGACCAATCTGGTTTTTCTAAAAGTGAAAGGGCTCAGTTTCCATATATCGGCAGACATGCCCACATTGCCGTGGCAAAGGGTATCGGGAAGCAGGATTGGGGCAATCAGCCTCGCCTGACTTGGGAGGATTTGACTCGTCTATGCGATATCGTAGACGAGATCGATAGGGAGGCGGATTCCGAGATCGAGGGACCGGAGCTCGATTACTTCGGAACGATTGAAACGGATGCGGAATCGTACGATATGGCTGACGGGCAGGAAGATCAAGCTGTTCAACCAGATGAGAATGCAGCCGATGAATCCGATGGCTCTAACTCTGATTGGTCGAAAGGGAAAACCGACAAGAAACGATGGTGGCAGCGCAATCCCTTGAGCCGTTTCCTGAGCAGGTTCAAATAGCCGCCTTGCTTAAGCGCCATACCGATGACAGCTTGACTGTTAGCTGATATATCCGTCGTTGCATGTACTGACTTCATGTCACTCTAATCGGACTTCCCATAGAGAGGGGATGACCCAATGCACGGGTGCCATCTCAACGGCGGAGGGCTCAGGGGGCAACAGGACACTCGGCCTTCGAGAGTATTTATTTCGAGAGGCTCGTTTCGATTTCCGCGCGGCGGGCGTTGATTCGATTGCACTCCTCGGCATACTCCGTGGCGTATTCCGAAATGTCATCGAGCGATTCGAAATCCTTGTCGAAAAGCCGATCGCATAATTCAGGATATTTATTCCTTAGCGCTACTTCATTTCCGCAGCTCAACAGTATCGAGGCAAGGGAAGAAGAGTGGATTTCGGTGAGATTTTCGTCTAAAAATTCAATGACCGAATAGGACATTTCGTCATTCCTGCGCGAGAGGATGATAGCGATAGGCTCAACCGTGCCAACCGACTTTTCTTGGAGTTCGATATCGCTCAGGAGTTGAAGGCTTGTCGGGGCGAAGGTTACCGGCCCCGATTTCTTTGAACCGATGTGAATCGCGCCAATTGCGAAGCCTGCCTTTGATCCGGATATCCAAATCTCAGCGTTAACTTTTGAGCGACGCTTGTTGACTGCACTCACATGTGTTGCGGTGGAACCGAATTCATTTAGGAATTTGGCTGCGATTGTTTTCATCTTAAACTTAGGCGCGATGCTATAGCCGAGGTCTTGGGGTTTAAGATTGCCTGCAATCGCTCGGGCATACACCTCATGAGGTTTGATTCGGCAATTGTGTTTGTCGATGCCCGCGAGATGACTGAAGTTGCCAGCAGAAAATGACACTTCGAGAAAACGAAGTGTCTTTGTACCGAAGCATATAAGAAAAGATTTGCCATTCAAATTCTTATCGAACTGCTGGGCTAGTGAAATTATTGCTTCAGCTTCTTCCTTGCCGGCTAGACGCCCATAGCTGTTGCTTCTCATGAGGTGCCTCCTTTTTGGGAAAACTACCTCAATCGCTGAAACTGTCGTTATCGGTGCCGCAGCGGCAATATCTACTCTCTAAACAAATAAGGGCGCTTTCGCGCCCTTATTGATTCTCGGTTGCTGCCTGCCAGTCTGCTCTCCTAAACCGAAGTCTAGGCGCGGGGGCTTAGGCCCCTAGGCTTGAACGTACTCGAGGTCAAGCTCTCCAGGCGCGTCCACGTACACCGCGCCGAACGTCAGGTTTACCAGCCGAGCCTGGGTTCCTTTCGGAACACCTTCATTATACCTTGGTAAGTCTAGGTGATCAATATCGTTTAGGAGAGATTTCAATCTAATCTCGATTTCGACGTCTCCCCATCCACTCAGTCAAACATGTGGGGCGCCCCAAAAAGGCGCCCCTCAGTAAAGCAAGTTGTTTTCATCACTCATATCGCGAACCCACATCGTCCTATTTATCCCTTCCGCTCCTTCCTGCCCTTCTACCTACCCGCTAGCCCTCTACCTGTGCCGAGCCGCCATATAATCCTCACCGCAGCAATGGTTTATCCGTCACCCAGGTCAACCCGACAAAGACAACCAAAACCAACCATTTCCGCAGTTCTGCGCTATTACTCCCTTCAACATCCCAATACCGAACCGTCTCCACATCACGTTCAAACTCCCCGTAAAATCTACCTGCTTGAAAATCGCCTGCCCGCGCGTCTATCAGCCTGATTAGACCCCAGTCATTCACTCGAACACATCCCCGAACGCGACCCCGCGCTATCTGCCCGCCGCCTCGACACCTACCTCGACAACTGAATATTGCCCGACTGGCTATTCTTGACCTATCCGGTTGCCTGCCGCGCGACCCGACGCCTGATCAGCATCGGAAAGCGCCGAGCGCGGAGGACGTGGCCACTAAGGGCCTGAAAGAGTCCGCAAGTGCTCAAAACTTGGCGAAAGGCGCAAAGGATGACGGGACCCATTTCGGATACCGAGTACCCAGGTGAGGTCGATATAGGCGGTTTTAGCAGACTACGTCTCCTGCCAGCGATTACCCTGAGAGGGAAAGGGTCTCGTAGGGTTCCGTAATTCAATGCGACCGATCGTCGCCTGGACAAGGGGCCGGACTTCATGGCCATATGCCGCGAATCCATAAACGCAAATTACCCATACCACGGATCCGCGGCACAGGCCTCCATGAGATAGGAGCCACATGTCCGCGAGCGGTTTGAAATTAAGGGACTACCAAGCGGAATGTATCGACATAATCGACAACCTAGACGGCGGCGCCCATTTGGTGCAGATGGCAACCGGCTTGGGCTAGACTGTCACGTTCGCGAACATCCACAGGCACGGTCGAATGCTGATTCTGTCCCATAGGGACGAGCTGGTGGCGCAGCCAGTCAAGTATTTCGATTGCCCCGTGGGAATTGAGAAAGCCGGAAGGCATTCGGATGGCGAACCAGTCGTCTCCGGTTCGGTGCAGACCCTATCGCGTGGCGCTCGCCTCGAGCGGAACTTCAAGCCGGGCGATTTTGACCTCATCGTGACTGACGAGGCACATCATGCCTCAGCGCCAACCTACCGCAAGATAATCGATTACCTGCAACCCCGTCTCCACATCGGTTTCACGGCGACGCCGAATCGAGGCGACGGTAGGGGATTGGACGATATCTTCGAGGATATTGTCTTCCAGCGCGATCTCCTCTGGGGTATCCGCCGCGGGTACCTCTGCGATATCGACTGTATGCAGGTCGAAGTCGAATGGTCCACCGCCGGCGTGAAGCGCGTTGCGGGAGACTTCCAGCTGAGCGCCCTGAACGATGCCGTGAACCGTCCGAAATCGAACGCGCAGGTCGCCGAGGCATACCGCCGATTCCATCGCGGCCAGACTCTCATCTTCGCCTCGTCGGTCAAACATGCCTACGCGTTGGCCGAACTCATCGAGGGCGCGGTGGTCGTCGATGGCAAGACCCCAATGGACGAGCGCCGCCAGATTATCGAGGACTTCACCGCTCGAAAGATTCCCGTCATCATCAATTTCGGTGTATTCACCGAAGGCACTGACATGCCTCTTATCGAGACGATTCTACTAGCCCGGCCGACGCGAAACTCAACCCTCTATACGCAGATGGTCGGGCGCGGCCTGCGTCTCTACGAGAACCCCGAAACGGGGTACAAGAAACAGAACCTGCTGCTGATAGACTGCGTGGGCGATTCCGACAAGAACGATATCTGCACGGCTCCGAGCCTGATCGGCATCGACCCGAGTGACCTCGATGAGAACGAGAAAAAGGCCGTCCGTGGCCCTCTGTCGGGTCTACGCGACCGTATCGAGGCATCCGAGGACACTCCCGAGGGCTGGGTTCTTTCCGTCCGCAAGGTCGACCTCACATCATCGAGCCAGAATATCGCTTGGATTCGCCGCGCAGACGGCTCGAAGGTCATCCGAGGCAAGGGCTGGTCGGTTCGCATGCACGCCCCCGATATCCTCTACCGCGTCGCGGTCGATTTCAACGGCAACAACAAGACCATCCGTGAATATGACGATGAGGCTGAAGCCGAGGCCGCAGTTCGCCGCTGGTTAGATCACTACCCCATACCTTCCCAAGACAGATCCCTATGGGACACCGAGGCTGTCAAGAAATGGGGCAATAAGCCCGCCTCCAGTGCCCAGATCGGGCAGATCAGGCGCATGCTGGGCAATGATGTCGAGGCGATCGATGTCGAGCATCTGACGAAGCGTGAAGCGGCGGCAGTACTGGACAACGCATTTGAGAAACAGGAAAAGGCCTTCGCCGATATCTATGGCCTGTGCCCCAAATGCGGTCAGGCTCTAAAGCTCACCAAGAACAAGAAATCCTTCACCTGCACGTCAAACCACTGGTCACAAGATGGTTCATGGAGGCTGGTTTCGGGATGCGGGACAACCTTCAAGGTGAGAGCCGACGGCCATTGCATAAAACCCGCCGACCTCAAGGCCATTCGCGAGAACGGTTTCTACGTATGGCGCGGAAAGAAGTACGCCTTCGAGCCCGCGAGAAACCCCGGTGACCTCAGTGCCATCAGATGCATCGGGCAGGCCGATGATGACTCCTGATAGGGTCACGGCCCTCACACTTCACAACTCAAACCCTTTCAGTCCTTACGACCGAACAACATCACATCCCCATTCCTTCAGCCATCTTCCTCAACCTAAACGTGGTGACCCATCTAATCCTTACGTCCAGGCTACACACTTGCCACGGTCAACTGGATTGATTTCCAGTATTTTCCCTTACTGACTGATTCGCTTAGTCATCCCTCAATCCCCACCATTGCCGCGGCGGCAAGACAAAACGTGTTTCCAGTACCGCATCGTACGCTCCTGCATGCAATATCAATCCCCATACGAAGGGAGCCGCATATGCATGCAGCGGCAATTAACCTTCGGGGGGGGGTATCTCCTAGGAATACCTGCCTCCGAGGCCAGTCAATCATCGAGTACGTCCTGATCATCGCCGTCATCGGCCTGGTGATCGTGTTCGCGGGGCCCGGCGTGGCGGGAGCCATCCGGAACCAGTTCAACCTAGTGGGTAACACGCTCAATAGCGGGACTAATGGAGGCACGGAGGGCAGCGGCTCCGCGGGAGCCGATTCCGCGACCGTCCAGGCGGCGGTAGCCAAGGACGCGAAGGACTGGAGCCTCGGCGAGCAGGAGGCCGTGGCCGAGGACATCGCCGCCAAGGGCGAGGCGTCGCCGGCGTACGCGAAAGCTAAGGCAGCCATGGATGCGGGGACGAAGTTCTCGGTCAAGCTCATGAACGGACAGACGCTCGAGTACCGAATCATCGGCATCAACCACGATGACTTGGCCGACGGTTCGGGCAAGGCGGGACTCACGTTCCTTACCACCTCAGCGGGGATTAAATCCCGCATGAACGCCAAGAATACCAGCTACCGTGGGTGGGAGGGATCCGAGTTGCGCCAGAAGATGAACTCCGGCGAGATATGGAACCTCATGCCTGCCGACTTCCAGTCCAAGGTAAAGTCCGTCACCAAGGTCTCGTTCAACAACCGTGGAGTTCCCAACCCACCCTGCGCCATGACGGCGACCTCCGACAAGCTGTTCCCGCTCAGCTACTCCGAGATTGACGATACTCTTCCGAAAAGCCTTTCTGATTGGTCTTGGCTTGGTATGGAGGGGACCCAGTACGAGGCCTTCAGGGGCAAGGTGCTGGATCACAATCACGGCAACCCATGTTTGAGCAATGGCTGCTATTGGTGGGAGCGTTCGCCGTATCCGACCCAATTTGAACAATTCCTTTTTGTCGGGCCCAGTGGCTGTCACACGCTTTGCGGTTATGCATCGGAGCAGCATTGCATCTGTCCCGCCTGGTGTTTCTAGCCTGTCTTCTAGCATGTCTAGTGAAGAGCCCGTGCAATCCTGCGCGGGCTCTTCTTTTGGCGATTACTCGCGCGATTTGAGGTTCTAGGCACAGGTAGTCGGTTTGGGGAAACATGGGGCCATACAGCGGCCCTCATAGAGCCCGCCGCACCCTACCAATTGCCGCTGCGGCAAATCAGCCTCGCTAGACCCCATGACCTCTATCTTCAAACCATCAAAGACTTTGGTTTGAAAGGATACCTTCATGGCAGATAGCGAGGCTCGCCTGTTTGACGCAACCGGAAAGAATATTGGCTCCTACAAGCTCGAGGTAATGGATACCTTCTGGAAGCGCTTCATGGGATTGATGGGACGCCCTGAGATGCCAATCGGCGATGCAGCATTGTTCCGAAACTGCTCTTCAATCCACATGTTCTTTATAAAGATTCCCCTCGATGTCATTTGGTACGGCCCGGCTACGCCAGATGGTCACGCACCCATCCTGGCGGTATCGAGGGACGTCAAGCCCTGGCAATTGTCGTTCGGGCCGAAACACACTCAGGGGTGTCTCGAAGTAGCTGCCGGTACCGTCCCTATTAGTCTCGATTCAATTGAGATCCTAACAGCATCTTCCGACCGGCTAAAGGCAACCGTGATTCCTCCCGACTACCGAGATGTCGTACGGGATCGCATCCAGGTGACCAGATGCTCTGATACTGCGGCTCACCTCGGTGGTGCTGCCGCACTTTTGCATGGCCGTGCCCTTTAGAAATACCTACACGCTACCTAATCGTTGCTGACGACCAACACAGCTGTCAAGGTTCATTCGATTGATTTTCAAGAGCTTCTTCTCCCTGGCTGATTTTTTAGCCATTTCCCTCAATTTGAACACGCCAAACCATCCACTGATTTCTTTAGCCATTCTCAAACCCAGAGTACAGCCGCCATCCTTGCCGCTGCGGCACATCGGTTCCATGCGGCACGTTGCGGGCTACGCTCCCCCATGATTTCAAAGCAAACCGAGAGGAGCCGCACATGAACACAGTGGAAACTCCTTTCGGGGGGGGGTATCTCCGAGATTTACCCGCCGCCCGAAGGGGCAGTCGACGGTAGAGTACGTCCTGATCATCGCGATCATCGTCCTGGTGGTGTTGATCGCGGGGCCGTGGGTCTCGTCCGCCATCAGGAACCAGTTCAACTTCGTGACCAGCGCGATCGGGTCGGGCACCACGGGCGAGAACTTCTACGAGCCCGAGGACATCCCCGACCCCAACAAGGGTACCGCGTTCGCGGTCTACTCAGCCGATGACAATAGCCTCATGTTCTACAAGCGCCGCGGTGTGCCCAAGGCGGGAGACATGTTCAACTACCGCAGGGTGACCGATGTTTACACGGGGTTTGAGACGGGGGCGTATACGCTTGTCGAGACTCCTACCAACCGATATGGCTCGTCAACCGCTCCCTGGGCGGCGCATCAATCGCAGATTGAGGCGGTCAAGATCTTAGATGATGGCATCGCCCCTAAAAGCGTAAGCGTTTGGTTTTCGAACATGACTAAGCTCAAGTCCGTTGATGTCGCACGGCTTGATACATCCAAATGCACCCAGATGGCCGATACTTTCTTCATGGCGACACAGTTGCAGTCACTCGATCTTTCCTCATGGGATGTCTCGGGTACATACAACTTCAACTGCATGTTCCAAGAGTGCCATTCGCTTAAGAACCTTGATATTCGAGGTTGGTCTGCGCACCCTGATAAAGCAGGGCTGTTCGGGATGTTTTTCGACTGCTTATCCCTGCAAGCCCTCGACCTTTCGGGCTTCGATCTCGCTTCGACGGTCAATGCCAACAAGATGTTCGGCCATTGCCAATCCCTATCGAAAGTTTCCCTTGGTCTAAATTGGAAATGGGTCATCTGTGATGATGGCGAAGGTGCTAACTCATATCTTCCGACTCCTTCAGCCAACACCATCCCCGGTGCCGATGGTAAGTGGTATAGCGTTTCGTCTGGCAGGGGATACACACCGCAGGACATCCCGAACAACACTGCCGATACCTACGTTGCGTCTAGGGGTATGCTTTCACGATAGGGGAGACCCTAGATAGTACCCCGCGCGAGCGCACCGTGATGTTTCCATATTTTCCGTTTGACTACCAGTGTAGCTGTGCAGGCAGATAGTTATGTAGCTCGGTAGGCGTGCAGTCAAGCACGGTCGAAAACGCCATTGCCGCAGCGGCAAGACCACCGCAAAAACCCGCGCCGCCCCTACGCTTTGGTCGTTTCTATTAACCCTGAGCGAAGGGAGCCGCATAT
>UQNC01000027.1 GCA_900542175.1 uncultured Collinsella sp.
GCCTCCCTTTTCTCGAACCTTAATTTCAAAGTCCAAGAAATGGGATGCAGTTCAATGTAAGTCTGTCCCCAATGAGTGCAAAAAAGGCGCCCTCCGTAGGGGAGAACGCCTTTGGTAAGTTCTATGTGAACGCGAGGTCTTTGACCCGGAGAGTCCGAGGTACTTGTTGGTAAGACCTTATTTAGGAGCGCGCAACCTTGCCGGACTTGAGGCAGGTGGAGCAAACGTTCATCTTGCGACGGTGACCATCGACGACGACGTAGACGCGCTGGATGTTGGGGCGGAACTTACGGTTGGTGACGCGGTGAGAGTGGCTGATGGAGCGACCGGCAACGGGGTGCTTACCGCAAACTTCGCAAACTTTGGACATAACTGACCCTCCTTGGGCGACAAACGAACATGTCGCGTTAACAAACAAGCCTGAACTATAGCACAGAAGCAGCTCCCTGTGCGTAATCTACACAGAGATATTTCTCTTTTGGCGATAGTGCACACGCTACGGCCCTGGACGTAGATCCGATTTGCGTGCAGCAGAGGGGATTATGCCAGCTCGTGCGTGTGTTTTCAAGCTCGTCCCACAAATATATATAGGTTTATGGAGCGCCTGCGCACGTTTACGGATTGCTCTGTATTTATGCTCGCAATTAAGATCGAGGTTGGCTACACTATCCCTTGACCATTAAAGGGGTACGAGATACCCACATGGAATTACATAGCTGCCAAAGAGCAGCCTTTCCTGTGGGTGTCTGGTCCGCTTAAGCGGTCGGGCATCTATTTTTTTGACTGTGTCAGCAGTCAAGACATGTGAGGAAGGAGATCGATGGGCACGACTTCCCCCAAGGCGGTCATCATGGACGAGACCGCCGTCAATCGAGCGATGACCCGCATTGCGCACGAGATTCTCGAGCGCAACGAGGGCTGTGAAGACCTCGCTCTGGTCGGCATCGTCACGCGCGGCGACCTTCTGGCAAAGAAGCTCGCCGAGGAGATCAAGGAGATCGAGGGCGTCGACGTTCCGCTCGGTAGCCTCGACATCAGCTTCTACCGCGATGACTATGCGACCAATTTCGCTCCCGCGATCCACGCCACCAACATTCCCTTTAGCGTCGACGGCAAGCGCGTCGTTTTGGTGGACGACATCCTGTATACGGGCCGTACCATTCGCGCCGCTCTGGACGCCGTTATGGACCTGGGCCGTCCGAGCCGCATTGAGCTGGCAGTCCTCGTTGACCGCGGTCACCGTGAGCTCCCCATCTCGCCGGACTTTGTCGGCAAGAACGTTCCCTCGTCGCATGAGGAGAACGTGCACCTATATATGAAGGAAGTAGACGGCCGCACCGCTGTCGAGATTAACGACGTCGCGCCGGGTTCCCATGTGGGCTCCGCGCCGCTGGGAGGTGAGTAGTACCGTGGCGTTCAACCATAAGCACCTGATCGACATTACCGAGTACTCCGAAGAGGACATCAAGCTCATCCTCGAGACCGCCAAGGCGTTCTCCGAGGTCAACGAGCGTGCGATCAAGAAGGTCCCCACGCTCAAGGGCAAGACCATCGTCAACATGTTCAACGAGCCCTCGACGCGCACCCGCAGCTCCTTCGAGCTCGCCGAGAAGCGCCTTTCGGCCGACAGCCTCAACTTTGGCGGCTCCTCGACCTCCACGGTCAAGGGCGAGAGCCTCGTCGACACCGTCGAGACCCTCAACGCCTACAAAATTGATTGCATCGTCGTTCGCGATAAGCACGCCGGTGCTCCCTATATCGTCACGCAGAACTCGCCCGCGAGCGTTATCTGCGCCGGCGACGGCAAGCACAACCATCCTACGCAGGCCCTGCTCGACCTGTACACCATCTGGGAGCACAAGGGTGACTTCCACGGTCTGAAGGTCGCTGTCGTCGGCGATATCGCGCACTCCCGTGTCTGCGGCTCGCTGATCCCCGCCCTTAAGATCATGGGCTGCGAGACCTACGCTGTCGCTCCCGGCACGCTGCTGCCGCCGGCGCCCGAGGTTCTGGGTTGCGACCACGTGACGAGCGACCTCGATTCCGTCCTGCCCGAGCTGGACGTCGTCTACATGCTGCGCGTGCAGCAGGAGCGCCTTGAGGGCGCTCCGTTCCCCACGATTCGCGAGTATCACAAGCTCTTCGGCCTGACCAAGGACCGCGAGAAGCTCATGAAGCCCGATGCGATCATCTGCCACCCGGGCCCCATCAACCGCGGCGTCGAGTTCGACTCCTATATGGCCGACCACCCGCAACGCTCCGTCATCCTGGAGCAGGTCTACGCCGGTATCTGCGTGCGTATGGCTATCCTGTATCTGCTGCTTGGAGGTGCCGATAATGGCCTTGCTTCTTAAGAATGCCCACGTCGTCGACCCGTCTGTCGAGCTTGACGGTGTCGTTGACGTCCTGATTGACGGCGACAAGATCGCCGAGGTCGGCGAGAATCTCGCCGTCGAGGGAGCCGAGGTCCGCGACCTTTCCGGCAAGTACCTCGTCCCCGGCCTGGTGGATATGCACGTTCACCTTCGCGAGCCCGGCTACGAGGTCAAAGAGGACATCGAGAGCGGCACTCGCGCAGCTGCCAAGGGCGGCTTTACCGGTGTGTGCTCCATGCCCAACACCGATCCCGTCACCGATAACGGCACCGTCGTGGAGTTCGTCAAGTCCCGTGCTGCCGAGGTCGGTCACTGCCGCGTCTATCCGTCGGGCGCCATGACCCGCGGTCTTAAGGGCGAGGCCATGTCCGAGATGGGCGATATGGTCGCCCATGGCGCCGTCGCCTTCACCGACGACGGTCGCGGCGTGCAGGGCGCGGGCATGCTCCGTCGCTGCATGGACTACGGCAAGATGTTCGGCAAGGTCTTTATGAGCCACTGCCAGGACGAGGACCTGGTCGGCCACGGCCAGATCAACGAGGGCAAGGTCTCGACCCGTCTGGCTCTCGAGGGCTGGCCGGCTGCCGGCGAGGAGCTCCAGATCGCCCGCGACATCGAGATCGCCAAGCTGACTGGTGCCAAGCTGCACATCCAGCACATCTCCACCGCCCATGGCCTGGAGATCGTGCGTGCCGGTAAGGCCGCTGGCGTTCAGGTTACCTGCGAGGCCACCCCGCACCACATGTTCCTGACCGAGAACGATCTGGACGAGACCTACAACACCTCTCTCAAGGTCAATCCGCCGCTGCGTACCGATGAGGACGCTGAGGCAATCCGTCAGGGCGTCATCGACGGTACCGTCGACGCTATCGTCACCGATCACGCTCCCCACACTCCGTGGGAGAAGGCCCGCGAGTTCGAGCTTGCGCCCTTCGGCATGATCGGCCTCGAGACCTCGCTGTCGCTCGTGCTCACCGAGCTGGTCAACACGGGCAAGATGAGCATGGGCCGCATGGTCGAGCTCATGGCCATCAAACCGCGTGAGATCCTGGGCCTCGACCAGGTTCAGGTCAAGGCGGGCTCCGTTGCCGACCTGACCGTGTTCGATCCCGCTGCTACCTGGACGGTCGGCGAGGACGGTTACGAGTCGCGTGCCGAGAACTCCGGTTTTGCCGGCCGCACGCTCACCGGTCGTGCCACCGATGTGTTTGTCGGCGGCAAGCAGACGCTCGCCGACGGCTGCATCTGCTAGCATAGCCTTATCGCTTTTGTGCGCGGCGCCCTTGCGGTGCCGCGCTTTCTGTTCGCCTGAACCATGCAACCGCATGGGGGATTGGAGCGTCTATGCCCACACCTTCCACTGCACGCATGCACGACTTCGAGGTCGTCTCGAACCAGGAGATCGCCGACGGCATCTTCTCGCTCGTAATCTCGGCCCCCAAGCTTGCAAGTGCGCTCAAGCCCGGTCAGTTTGTGAACATTGCCGTGCCCGGCGATGCCTCCTCGCTGCTTCGCGTGCCCCTGAGCTTCTATCGCGCCGACGCCGAGGCCGGCACCGTCGAGCTGTGGTACGCCGTCGTGGGCGACGATACCCGCCGTTTGTCCCAGATGGGCCCTGGCTCCACCTCTAACCTGTTGGGCCCCGGTGGCCGTGGCTGGATGGTACCCGAGGGCACCAGGAAGGCACTGCTCGTCGCCGGTGGCATCGGCGTTCCGCCTGTGCTGTGTCTTGCCGGCATGCTTGCCGAGCAGGGTGTTGATGTGGACGTGTGCCTGGGCTTTGGCACCGCTTCCAAAGTCGTGGGTGTCGATGAGTTCCGTGCACTGGGCGCCACGGTTAACGTGTGCACCGACGACGGTTCGCTCGGCACGCACTGTTTTTGCACCGATCCGGCAGCCGAGCTGCTTGGCGAGGGCGGCTACGACTACGTCGCCAGCTGCGGCCCCGCTGTCATGATGAAGAAAGTCGCCGCCGCTGCCGCCGAGGCCGGTGCGTACTGCGAGGTGTCGCTTGAGCGCATGATGAGCTGCGGCTTTGGCGCCTGCAACACCTGCAATGTCGAGACGGTCGACGGTATGAAGGGCGCCTGCATGTGCGGCCCCGTGTTCGATGCTTCCAAGGTGGTGGTCTTCTAGTGGGTACCGTGAACATGGCCGTCGATTTCGGCGGCGTCAAGATGCAGAACCCCATCAACACCGCAGCCGGTACCTTTGGCTACGGTTGGCAGTTCCAGAACTTCTTTGATGTCTCCCAGCTGGGTGCCATCACCACCAAGGGCTGCGCTGCCGAGCCCTGGCCCGGCAACCCCGCGCCCCGCATGGCCGAGATCCCGGGCGGCATGATCAACTCCGTGGGCCTTCAGAACCCTGGCGTGGCTGCCTTTGCCCGTGAGTCCGGCCCGTGGCTCGAACAGCTGTCCAAGGACGGCTGCCAGGTCATCTGTCAGGTTGCCGGCCACTCCGTTGACGAGTTTGTCCGCGCGCTCGAGATGTATGTCGAGCTGTGCCCCTGGGCTGCCGGGTACGAGATCAACGTGAGCTGCCCTAATATCGCCGCCGGCGGTGCCGCCATGGGCTCCACGCCCGAGGGCGCCTCTTCCGTTATGGCTGCCTGCCGCAAGGTGACCGATAAGCCGCTGTTCGTAAAGATGGCTCCGGTTAATGTCGCCGAGATTGCCAAGGCTCTCGAGGCCGCCGGCGCCGACGGCCTTTCGGTCATCAATTCCATCCAGGGCATGGCCATTGACGTGCACACCCGCAAGTCCCGTGTTGCCAAGCCCAAGGGTGGCCTTTCGGGCCCGCTGTGCCACCACATCGCCGTTCGCATGGTCTGGGAGGTCGCTCAGGCCGTCGATATCCCCATCAACGGTGTCGGCGGTGTCATGACCGGCGAGGATGCGGCTGAGTTTATCCTGGCCGGCGCCACCTGCGTGTCGGTCGGCATGGCCAACTTCGTCGATCCGTGTGCTTCGCTTAAGATCGCGCATGAGCTCGAGGCCTGGGCCGAGTCCCAGGGCGTAAAGGACATCAACGAGCTGGTGGGTGCTTTCGAATGCTAGAGACCGATGCCCGCGACCGTGTTATCGTCGCCCTCGACTGCGACCGTAAGCGTGCGCTCGAGCTCGCCCACGAGCTTTCGGGCCATGCCGCCTGGCTCAAGGTCGGCATGACGCTCTATTACGCTGAGGGTCCCCAGATCGTCAAGACCTTTAAGGACCTTGGCTTTAAGGTCTTCCTCGACCTTAAGTTCCATGACATTCCGCATCAGGTGCGCGGCGCTGCCCGCTCGGCCTCGCTTGCCGGTGCCGACCTGCTTTCGGTCCACGGCCTGGGCTCGGGTGCTATGCTCGCTGCCTGCCGCGAGGGTGCCGAGGAGGCGCGTGAGGACCGCGCCAAACTCGTCGCCATCACCGTGCTCACGAGCATGAATCAGGATGCGCTGGCCGAGATCGGCGTCGAGTCGCCCGTTGCCGAGGAAGCCGCCCGTCTGGCAAAGCTTGCCCAGACCAACGGCATCGACGGCATCGTGTGCTCGCCGATGGAGGCTCACGACATGCGTGAGCTGCTGGGTCCTGATGCCCTGATCGTGACTCCGGGTGTGCGTCCGGTGGGTGCCGCCCTTGGTGACCAGTCCCGCGTGGCGACGCCTTCCCAGGCTATCGAGCGTGGCGCAAGCCACATTGTGGTGGGCCGTCCCATCACCGGTGCCGACGATCCGGTTGCCGCCTTTGACGCCATCGTCGCCGAGCTGGTCGAAAACGTAGCGTAAAAGATTCCCCTAAGTCACCACTTTTGGGTCTCATTAGCACAAAATAGCCCCTGTGCCTGCGTAAACTTTCCCATCCTTTGTGTGGAATCGCAGGTCAGGGGCTTAACTTTGGGCGCAGTATATTGCACTTTTTGCGGGTATCGTCTAACCTATGGAGCCGCGATTAGGCATTTTGTACGTTCTACGTGCTAAAATGCCAATTATTGAATCAGATATAACCCAACTATTTGGAGGTACGAATGGCACTCCCTCAGCTTACCGACGAGCAGCGCAAGCAGGCTCTTGAGAAGGCTGCCGCCGCACGTCACGCCCGCGCTGAGCTTCGCGAGCAGATCAAGAAGGGCGAGAAGTCCCTCGAGTCCGTGCTCAACTCCGATGACCCGATCGCTTCCCGCATGAAGGTTTCCACCCTCATCGAGTCTCTCCCCGGTTATGGCAAGGCCAAGGCCGCCAAGATCATGGAGGAGCTCGGTATCTCCGCTACTCGTCGCGTTCAGGGCCTCGGCGTCCGTCAGCGCGAGCAGCTCCTCGAGCAGCTGACCAAATAAGTGAGCGCTCAGAATTCCAAGCTCTTTGTGATTTCTGGACCGTCAGGCGCAGGCAAGGGTACGCTCGTCACTCGTGTGCGCGAGCGCCGCTCGAACCTGGGTCTGACGGTTTCGGCTACCACGCGAGCACCACGCAAAGGTGAGGTCGACGGCGTCAACTACTTTTTTCTGACGCGCGAGGAGTTCGACCGCCGCGTGGCAAACGGTGAGTTTGTTGAGTGGGCCGAGGTCCACGGTAACTGCTACGGCACGTTGGTGAGCGAGGTCACATCCAAGCTCGCCTCGGGCTCGTCTCTGATTTTGGAGATCGATGTCCAGGGCGCCCTGCAGGTGAAGGAGCGTTTCCCCGAGGCCGTGCTGATCTTTATCAAGCCGCCTTCGCTTGAGGTGCTCCGCGAGCGTCTGGTCGGTCGCGGTACCGAGACGCCCGAGACGATTGAGCTGCGTATGGCAAACGCCGCCGATGAGCTTGCCCTTGCCGACCGCTACGACGACGTCGTGGTGAATGACGATCTCGACCGCGCGACCGATGAGCTCGTTCGCGTTCTCGATATGCATGAAAGGATCTGAGGTCCGTGTCCGTTGTAAAGCCTTGCATTGACGATCTTCTGGAGAAGACCGATCACAACCGCTTCCTGCTCGCTTCGCTTGCCTCCAAGCGCGCCTGCGACATCAATAGCATGCTGCGTGGCCAGCACAACCGCGTGCTTGCCGTCCAGGATGTCGATGACATCACCATCGGGCTTTCCGGTGCCGATACCATCTCGATGGCTATGGACGAGATTGTCGACGGCGACATCTCTTACGACGAGGCCCGTTACGAGAAGGCGCTCGGCCACAAGGTTGCTGAAGCCTAAATGGCGGCTCGCGTCTGCCTAGTCCACTATCACGAGGTTGGGCTGAAGGGCAAGAACCGCGCACATTTTGAGCATATCCTCATGGATAACATCAAGGCGGCCTTGGCCGCCTTTTCCGTGAATGCCGTGTCTCGAATTTCCGGTTATATCCTCGTGACCTTTAACGAACATCAGGCCGACGAGGCGGCGCGTGTCATTCGCACCGTTCCCGGCGTTGCCCGTGTGTCTTTGGCGTATCACACCAACCGCGACCCGCAGGAGTACTGCGCCGCCGCCGTGAAGGCGCTGAGCGAGTTTGGTTCCTTCGATTCGTTTAAGGTGCACGCCAAGCGCTCCAATACTGACTATGAGCTCACCTCGATCGATATCAATCGTCAGGTGGGCGAGGTACTGTGTGAGGCCTTCCCCGATAAAAAGGTTCAAATGCACGACCCCGATGCGATGGTGCACGTACTGGTGGTCCAGGGCAGCGTTTACGTGTACGCACGCTCCGAGCGCGGCGTGGGCGGTCTGCCGGTGGGATCTGCCGGCAAGGTCGTGACGCTTCTGTCGTCGGGTATCGATTCTCCGGTGGCGACTTGGATGCTCGCGCGTCGCGGCGCGGTCTGCGTGCCGGTGCATTTCTCCGGTCGTCCGCAGACGCCCGATACGAGCGAGTATTTGGTGCAGGATATCATCCGTGCGCTTGAGCCTGGTGTCCAGATCGGCCGCCTGTACGTGGTGCCGTTTGGCGACTGCCAGCGTGAGATTTCGGTCACCTGTCCCAGCAACCTGCGCGTGATCATGTATCGCCGCATTATGTATTCGGTTGCTGAGCGCATTGCACACATCGAGGGTGCCAGGGCCATCGTTACGGGCGAATCGCTTGGGCAGGTTGCCTCCCAAACGCTTGAGAACATCATGGCCGTCAACGAAGCCGTGAAGATTCCCGTGTTCCGTCCTCTCATCGGTTCGGACAAACAGGAGATCATCGCACGCGCCGAGGAGATCGGTACGTTCGATATCTCGACTGAGGCCGCTCCCGACTGCTGCACGCTGTTTATGCCGCGCCGTCCCGAGACGCACGCTAAACTCGATGCCGTGCATGAGGCCTGGGAACTGTTTGATCACGAGGAGATGATTGAGCGTCTGCTCAAGCAGACCGAGTACATCGACTTCGAGAGCAACACGTACAAGGCCCCTAAGACCTTAAAATGCAAACATTCTGAGCTTGCTCCGCGTGAGATTTACCAAGATCACGAGTAAATTTGTGCATAGACCGACGATGCGCCTGCATCGTCGGTCTTTTGCTATCTGGGCATTTTGCGGCTAAGTGTCCATTTGCTGACGTGTGCCTGAATAAATGGACAGATTTGTGCAAGGTTTTGGTCAGCTTTTGGTTTGACCGCGAAAACCGGTTTTGGGGCGTGGCTGTTGCGGAGCTCCTTTCCTGACACGATGATGTTGGGAGGTTTTGCTATGGCGCAGCGCGAACAACACGAACGAGTCAAAAAGATGGACCGCTGGGCGGGCAAACTGCTCGGTCATAAGGCAGTGGTGATGGCGATACTGGTCGTCATTGCGATGGCGAGTGGACTGGCAATGGCGAACTTTGGCGGCGGTGCCGGCGGTGTGTCGTTTGAGCGCACTGATGGTTCGGGCACGTTAGTGGAGCCGGGATCCGGCGATGCTTCGAGTGGAAAGACATCTGAAGGCTCTTCGCCTAAGGCGTCTGCCGCGGCAGAGGTCTATGTCGATGTTGATGGCGCCGTGGTGTCACCCGGTGTATATCGCCTCAAAGACGGGGCGCGGGTGGCTCAGGCGATTGATGCCGCCGGCGGGCTGGCGCCCGAAGCAGACTTTACGGGGCTTAATCGTGCATCCAAGGTCACTGATGGACAAAAAATTCACGTTCCAACGGTAGGGGAGCAGCAGGTGTCCATTGCGGAAGCCGGTGTTGATGGTGGGACTTCCGCATCATCAGGCGTCGGTGGCGCAACAGGCCTAGTAAACATTAATACGGCAAGCTCGGCAGAGCTGCAGACGCTCTCGGGAATCGGTCCCTCAATGGCACAGTCGATTATCGATGAACGGACAAAGAACGGTGCTTTTGCTTCGGTTGACGATCTGATGCGTGTGTCGGGAATCGGCGAGAAGAAGCTTGCCAAAATCAAAGATTGCATCTGCGTATGAGCGCGACCGAGCGCGAGCACGTGATGCCTCCGCGACCCCTGATTCCGTGGACGATGGCCCTGTGTGCCGGCATGTGCGTGAGCTGCGCCTTGGTGCTCAGCATAGCCGCTGATGCGCTGCTGAGGGAGCGGGCGACGGCGGTCGGGCCGCTATGGGCCATTCCCGTTGCGGCAGCGGTTTTCGTTGTGCTGGCTCACTCTTGTGCGCGGCTTGCCCCTTTGAAGCGGTGGCTGTATGCCGCGTCCGCCGGTCTCGTGGCGGGAGCGGTCGTCTCGGCGTGGTGGGCTGTGGGTGTGCTCAGCGCCTCGAAGGCACTCGACGGTCGAGCGGCAAGCGGCCTCGAGTTTGTCGTGCAGGGCGATCCATCCATAAACGACGACGTGTATTCCTATACCTGCGGGGCACGCTCGGACGGTAAGAACTTGGCAACGGTTCGCCTATCGTGTGATCGTGAGCTCAAGGTCGGGGCGCACGTGCGTGTTATCGGTCGCGTTTCACGTTTTGAGAACGATGCGTATGGACGATCGCGTGTGCTCCGAGGCGAGGTGCGTAAGGTCAAAGCCGTTCGGATTGTGTCGGTCGATGAGGGTTCTCCGAGGCCGCTGCTTCGGCTGCGAAATGGGCTGCTTGCGTCCATCGCGCCTGCGACCGACCCGGCGCGTGCGCTCATAGCCGGTGTCGTCTGCGGTCGTTCGGCCGAGCTGCGCGCCCAGCCGGCGGGCGACTGGTTTTCGGTGACGGGAACGGCGCATCTTATCGCCGTCTCGGGCAGCCATTTGGCCATCGTGGGGTTTGTAATCGAGGGTGTATTGCAAAAGACTCGGTGCTCACGTTGCCTTCAGCGGGCGATATTGGCGATAGCGCTTGTGGGCTACGCTGTCTTTACGGGCGCGTCTCCCTCGGCCGTGCGCGCTTGCTGCATGGTGTTCGCGACGCTTGTCGTAAACGGCGCGGGGCGTCGCCGGCATGGCGCATCGGCGCTCTTCGTAACCATGTCCTTCTTTGTGCTACTGCGGCCGACGGTGCTGTTCGAGATGGGCTTTCAGCTTTCATGCGCCAGTGTCTTTGCCATCCTGTGCTTTTGTCCCTATGCGACCTACGCTTTGGGTGAGCTGGGCTTGCCATCGGGCGTTGCCAGCATGCTTTCCGTCACGCTGTGCTCGCAACTGGCGACACTTCCCATTACCATTCCTGCCTTCGGTACGTTCTCGCTCATTGCTCCGCTTTCAAATGCGGTCATCGGTCCGGTGGTGAGCGTACTGCTTGCTGTGTCGATCGTGCTAGTTCCCTTTTCGCTCGTGGCACCGTTGCGGACTTGGGTGCTCGTTGTGCCCATGATTGCCGCCCGCTGCGCGCTGTTCTTCGAGCAGCTGTTTGCCGCCGTGCCGGGTGCATACGTGAGCGTGCCGCCCGATAGCATGTGGATTTACCTATTGCCGTGTTTTCTGGCGGTTCTGCTGGTCTGGTGGCCGCGTCCCCGTGCACGTCCTATGGCGGCGGGGCTTGCATGCCTGATGCTCTTGGCTGCGATTCCGTACGTCTATTGGGATCGATTCGCTCCGCCTTCGGTGACGGTGCTCGATGTGGGCCAGGCCGATGCGATTCTTATCCGCCAAGGCGGCGCAGTAGCTCTCGTCGACTGCGGGCTCGACGAGCGCGTGGTGGCGGCGTTGGTTCGCAATAACGTGCACCATATCGATGCCGTCTTTGTGACGCATTGGGATGAGGACCACTGGGGTGGTTTGCCTGCCGTGCTCGAACAGTTTTCGGTCGGAACGATTGCCGTGGCGGCGGATGCGCTGGAGGATGCTCCTGCCGAGGTATTGAACCGACCTGGCGTGGAGTATCGGCAGGTGCGCCGTGGGGATACGGTCGACATCGGCTCATTTTGCGCCCGCGTGATGTGGCCATTCGAGTCCGTGGATGGCGAGGGAAATGAGGACTCGCTTGTCCTGCTGCTCTCTTATGTTCAGGAAGGTAAGGGCCTGCGAATACTTCTCACCGGTGATGCCGAGCTCGACCAAGAACGGGAATTCGTGCAGGAGGTGGGGGATATCGATGTACTTAAACTTGGGCATCACGGCTCCAAGGTTTCAGTCGATGGTGAGTTGCTGGACGTCCTGAAGCCCGAGCTTTCCCTCGCAAGCGCCGGTGAGGGGAATCGATACGGCCATCCGTCCGATGCCTGCATCGATGCCGTTAAGGAAGCGGGTGGTGTGTTCGCGTGTACCATCGAACACGGCGACATTACCGTCGCACCGACTGCGAATGGCTTTGTGATGCGATGCCAGCGACCGTGACGACGTCGTTGGCGTGTGGTGGGCCCCTGGGCTAGAATGGCACGGAACGAATGCGAAGGCCTGCGGGAGGGGAGCGCAATGTCCGAAACCGGTTTGCTGCCGGCATATCTGATCGTCGGTACCGACGGAGTTAAGCGCGATCACGCCGTCTCGCGTATGAAAGCGCGTCTGGAAAAGTCGGGTATGGTCGAGTTCAACCTCGACGAGCGAGACATGACCAAGGACCCCGATATCGAGTCCATTATCGGATCGCTTAACACCTTTCCGATGGGCAGCGAGTTTCGTCTGGTAATCCTCGATGGCTGCTCGAAGCTCGCCAAGGCGGTCTCGGAGCCGCTCGTTGGGTATCTGGCGAGTCCCAGCCCCACTACGGTCTGCCTCATCATCGCCGACTCACTTGCCAAGAATACGCGCCTGTATAAGGCAATCGCCAAGATCGACAAGAAGGCTATCGTCGATTGCTCGGGTACCAAGCGCTGGGAACTGCCGCGCCGTGTTCAGCAGATGGCGACGCAGCGCGGTAAGTCGATTTCGACGGCGGCCGCCGAGGAGCTCGTCTCGCGTTCGGGCGAAAACACGCGCATGCTCGATAACGACTTGGCTAAGCTTGCCCAGATGGTCGAGTCGCCTCAGATTGAACTTGCCGATGTTGAGCGCTGGATTGTCCGTACGGCCGAGGTTCAACCCTGGGACTTCCTCAACGCCGTCTCGGCTCGCGATATGCGGCGATCGCTCGAGCTCTTCAATCTGCTGCCCGCCAAGAGCTATGTGTGGACCTACACGCTGCTGTGCGGTCGCATCCGTGAGCTGATCGTCGCCAAGGCGCTCGATGCGCGTGGACAGGGTCGTGAGCTGGCCGCAACGCTCAAGCTCCAGTCCTGGCAGGTCAAGAATCACCTGACTTGGGCGCGTCGCTTTTCGATGGCAGAGCTCGTCGCAGCGCTCGAGGGTGCGGTCGATGTGGAGCTCGCGCTCAAGGGCTCTGCCGATTCTGAGACCGCGCTTTTGCTCTGGATTACGAACATCTTGAGAAAATCGTGATGATACCTGCCTATTTGACAAATTCGTTCTATTCCTTTGAGGGGGAGCGTGCTATAGTAGGCGCTTGCATGACCTCACCGTGTCTCAGAGGTGTCATACATTTTTTGCAAGGAACTCGAAAGGAACTCCAGAAGTGGCAAACATCAAGTCTCAGAAGAAGCGTATCCGCACCAATGAGGCAGCTCGCATGCGTAACAAGGCTGTCAAGTCCGAGCTCAAGACGCTGACCAAGCACGTCCAGTCCGCCGTCGCCGAGGGCGACGCCGAGAAGGCCCAGGCTGCCCTCAAGACCGTTACCAAGCGTCTCGACATGGCTGCCGCCAAGCATGTTATCCACAAGAACCAGGCTTCCAACCGCAAGTCCGGTCTTGCCAAGCTCGTGAACAGCATCAACGCCTAAGTTGTAAATTTCACACTACACAGATTACGCGCATAAATGGAGCCTGTTTTATGGAACAGGCTCCATTTTTTGTACCGCTCGGGTAAGATAGTCCGCATGAATACTTCAATTGACATTTCCCACATCCGCAACTTCTCAATCGTTGCGCACATTGACCATGGCAAGTCTACGATCAGCGACCGCATCCTCGAGCTCACCCATACCGTCGACGAGCGCGACATGGAGTCGCAGCTGCTCGACACCATGGATATCGAGCGCGAGCGCGGCATCACGATCAAGTCCAACGCCGTCCGCGTGTCCTATGACGCCGACGACGGCGAGACGTATCAGTTCAACCTCATCGATACGCCGGGCCATGTAGACTTTACCTACGAGGTCTCGCGTTCGCTGGCCGCTTGTGAGGGCGCGGTGCTCGTCGTCGACGCCACTCAGGGTGTCGAGGCACAGACCGTCTCCAACGCGACGCTCGCCATGAACGCCAATCTGGACATTGTGCCCGCCATCAACAAGATCGACCTGCCCTCGGCCCATCCCGACGAGGTTAAGACCGAGATCGAGGACGACCTGGCGATTCCCGCCGATGATGCCGTGTGCGTCTCGGGCAAGACCGGCGAGGGCATTCACGATCTGCTGGAGTCCATCGTCTTTTTGATTTCGCCGCCTAAGGGCGATGCAAACGCTCCGCTCAAAGCGCTCATTTTGGATTCGTACTTTGACGAGTATCGCGGTGTGGTGGCTACGGTGCGCGTCTTCGATGGTTCCATCAAAAAGGGCGATACCCTGCTTATGATGCAGGCCAAGGGCGACTTTTTGGTCGACGGCGTGGGCGTCAAGCGTCCTGCCGAGACCCCGGTCGACGCGCTGACCGTCGGCGAGGTCGGATATGTGGTCACGGGCTTGAAGGATCCCGAGGCCGTTCGCGTGGGCGATACCCTTACGTGGGCGTCGAACCCCTGCCCCGAGCCGCTTCCCGGTTATCGCGAGGCCAAGCCCATGGTCTATACGGGCCTGTTCCCGATCGACAACAAGGACTACGAGAACCTGCGTGACGCGCTCGATAAACTGCACGTCAACGACCCGTCGTTGGTGTGGGAGCCCGAGACCTCGGTGGCGCTCGGCTTTGGCTTCCGCGTGGGCTTCCTGGGCCTGCTGCACATGGAAGTCGTCAAGGAACGCCTGGAGCGCGAGTTCAACCTGGACCTCATTGCCACGAGTCCCTCGGTTGACTATCACGTCTACAAGACCGACGGCGAAATGATCGATGTCCGCAGTCCGCAGGACCTTCCCGAGGCCACACGCATCGATCGTATCGAGGAACCCTACCTCAAGGCAAAGATCATCTGCCCGCCTGAGTACACGGGTGCCGTCATGCAGCTCGCCATCGAGCACCGCGGCGTCACAACCGACATGATCCACCTGACGAGCAAATCGGTCGAGATGCGCTTCGATATGCCGCTCGCCGAGCTCATCTTGGACTTCTTCGATCAGCTCAAGAGCCGCACCAAGGGCTATGCCTCGCTCGACTACGAGTTCAACGAGTACCGTCCCTCCGAGCTCGTGAAGCTCGATATTTTGCTTTCGGGCGACGAGGTGGACGCGCTTTCGTTTATCGTCCATAAGGACAAGGCATATGGCCTGGCCCGTGGCCTGTGCGACAAGCTCAAGGAGATCATCCCGCGTCAGCTGTTCGAGGTGCCCATCCAGGGTGCTATCGGCAACAAGATCATCGCCCGTTCCACCGTCAAGGCGCGTCGCAAGGACGTTCTTGCTAAGTGCTACGGCGGCGATATCTCGCGTAAGCGCAAGCTGCTCGAGAAGCAGAAAGAGGGCAAGAAGCGTATGAAGGCCATCGGATCGGTCGAGGTCCCGCAGGAGGCGTTTATGGCGATCCTCAAGGTGGACGAGTAGGTCCATGGCGCTTTCTGAATACAGCAAGCGGCTGCTGGGTGCCTATGCCGAGCAGCCGTTCCTTATGGCTCCCATGGCGGGCGTGACCGACCCCGCCTATCGCATCATGTGTCGCCGCCGCGGTGCCAACCTTGCCTACAGCGAGATGGTGAGCGTGGCGGGTCTTGCCTATGCCAGCAACAAGACCTGGCGCCTGGTGCTACCGGCCGACGAGGAGCAGCAGATTTGCGTGCAGCTCTTTGGCTCCAAGCCCGATCAGTTTGCGAGCGCCGTCGCCGCCGTCGAGGAGCGCGTTGGCGATCGCCTGTCGCTGATTGATATCAACATGGCCTGCCCGGCTCGCAAGGTTGTCACCAAGGGCGAGGGTTCGGCGCTCATGCGCACGCCCGACCTGGCGGAGAAGATCGTCGAGGCCACGGTGGGCGCGGCGCATGTGCCCGTGACCGTCAAGATCCGCAAGGGCTTTTATGCCGAGGACCGTAATGCCGCGACGTTTGCCCAGATGCTTGAGGGCGCAGGGGCTGCCGTAGTCGCCGTGCATGGTCGTTGCGCCACGCAGCTCTACACGGGCCAGGCTGATTGGTCGGTCGTCGATGAGGTTGCCGACGCTGTCGAGATTCCCGTGATTGGTTCGGGCGATGTGTTCTCGGCCGAGGACGCTGCTGAGCATCTGCACGGCTCGGGTGCCAGCGCGGTGTTTATCGCGCGCGGCATCTACGGCAATCCGTGGGTGTTCGGCGATGCCCGAGCCCTTGCACTCGATGGCACGCCGGTTCCTTCTCGCTCCTCGGTCGAGCGCCTGGAGGCTCTGCGCGAGCACCTGACGTTGACGCACGAGCTTCTGCCGCTCATGTCGCGCGCCCGCACGTACGCAAGCTGGTACTTAAAAGGCATGCCCCATGCCGCCGCCTGGCGCGCTCAGGTGGTGCGTTGCTCTACGTACGAGGAGTTCATGTCGCTGGTCGATGATATCGAGCGCGATGTGGTGGCCTGCGAGGCCGCGCTTGCCGCCGGTGAGTCGGTGCCCACTCATCCACTGGAGGCTTAAGGGTGGCCGTTACCGCGCTGTACGTGCATGTGCCGTTTTGCGCTCAAAAATGCCGCTATTGCGACTTTGACTCGCGCAGCTTTGCTCTGTGTGATTTGGATGCTGCGCTCGATTCCTATTTTGAGCAGCTGTATGCGCGCCTCGATTCCTTTGGCGACGCCGGGACGCTTGCGCAGGTCCGCACGGTCTATATTGGCGGCGGCACGCCGTCACTGGCTGGGGAGCGCCTGGTGAAACTTGCCCGTCGTATCTCCATGTGGTGCAAGCCCGTTGAATTTACTTGCGAAGCCAATCCTGAGTCCCTGACCGCCGAGCTCGCCACCGCGCTTGCCGAGGCGGGTGTCACGCGCATCTCTCTGGGCGTGCAAACCCTCGACAATACCGAGCTGGTTGCTATTGGCCGCATTCACGATGCTAATCGGGCACTTGCGGCTATCGCGACGGTAAAGGACACTGGCCTCGATGTGTCGTGCGACCTTATGTGTGGCCTTCCCGGGCAGACGGCGGCGAGTTGGCAGCGCACGCTCGATGGCGTGTTGGCGGCGGCGCCTCATCATGTGTCGGTCTACCCGCTCACGCTCGAGGAGGGCACGCCACTCTATCGCATGGCGTGCCGTGACGAGTCGCTCGAGCCTGATGAGGATTTTCAGGCCGCCTGCATGGATGTGGCACGCGAGCTCCTGGGTGCCGCCGGCTATCACCCGTATGAGGTGGCGAGCTACGCGCTCGATGGGCATGAATGTGCCCATAATATCGCCTACTGGACTGGTCGGGGCTACCTGGGCCTGGGTCGTTCTGCCGCGGGCATGCTCGACGACGAGGATTTCGACCGCTTGGCTGGACTGTTTCCCGGCGTGGCTCCCCGTGGTGACTTTCACCGCGTGCGTTTGGTACAACGCGACGATGCCGCGACGATGTTTGATGCCGAGTATCTGTCGCGGCGCGAGGCGGCGGCCGAGGACCTGATGCTCGCTTGTCGCATGACGCGCGGTGTTGATTCCGACCTGTTGGTTCGCGCGTCTCGTGTCATCCCTGCCGATGAACTGGCAGCGGCTTGTGATCGCGCTCTTGAGCTTGGGCTTGCCACTTGGGTGCCCGAGCACGGTGATACCCATGCGGGGCCTATCGCCTCTGTCGATGTCATCGCTGGCCGCACCTGTGCCCGTCTGGCGCCGACCCATCTGGGCTGGCTCGATGGAAATGTTCTGTTCGAGCTGTTTTGGGATCTAGCTTAGGCCGCTCGGGTAGAATTACCGGAATATATACGCTGCTGTGAGCAGGAGGTTGCCGCGCATGGCGACGATGAACGAAAAAGATTACTACGAGATTCTGGGTGTCTCCAAGGACGCCACCTCGCGTGATATTCAAAAGGCCTTCCAGCAAAAGGCCCGTAAGCTCCATCCGGACGTCAATAAAGAGCCGGATGCCGAGGAAAAGTTTAAAGAGGTTTCCGAGGCCTACGCCGTGCTTTCGGATGAGCAAAAACGTGCGCGCTACGACGCCATGCGTTCTGGCAATCCCTTTGCCGGTGCTCCTACGGCTTCGCCCTATGGTGGCGGCTACGCCGGCAGCACGGGCTATGGCAATCCCTTTGAGGGCGGCTTTCCCTTTGGTGGCGCCTGGGGCCAGCAGCGTCGCGGCCAGGCTGCCTACAATCCCGAGAACGGCGCCAACGTGGTCGTCGATATCAAACTCGACGCCAAGGAGGCCAAGGGCGGTGCCCGCAAGACCGTCCGCTACACGCGCTTCGATACCTGTAGCAACTGCGGCGGCTCGGGCTCCGTTTCGTCTGAGCATGCCCATACCTGCCCGAGCTGCGGTGGCCGCGGCCACATCGACGTCGACCTGTCCTTCCTGTTTGGTGCGGGCACGTTCCAGTCGGTCTGCCCCGAGTGCGGCGGTTCCGGTAAGGTCGTGGCCGACCCCTGCCCCGATTGCGGCGGCAGCGGGCGAACCCGTGTGACCTCCGAGCAGACGATTGAGTTTCCTGCCGGCACGCACGATGGCGACGAGGTCCGCATTAGCGGCATGGGCCATGCTGGCACTAACGGTGCCGCGGGCGGCGACCTGGTCGGCCGCGCCCATGTTGAGGCCGAGCGCTTGGAAGGCAAAGCTCGTACTGGCTTTTACCTGATGGGCATTGTGGCGCCGTTTTTGGTGCTGTCGGCCATCTCGGGAGTGTTCTCGGCCTTTGCCGTGATGTGCTTTATTCCGTTTACCATGGGCCTGTTCATGGTGCTTTCGGACGGTGTGCTTCATCGCAGCCTGCTGTGGTGGAAGCGCGGTGCGATGCAGTTTGCCAACGGTTTTGCCAACGGCTTCATGTTCGCGCTCGTGTCGGTTTGGTTCGCGAGCTGCTCGCAACGGGCCATGCTTTCGCCGTATCAAATGCAATAACATCAAACCCTTTGTTTGCGGTCGGCCCAGCTTGGGTATAGGACGCACTGTGACAATAATGAAAGTCGGAAGGATTCGGTCGTGTCGGAAAATAGGGATTACTACGAGGTGCTTGGCGTCGACAGGGATGCCGACGCGCGGACGATTAAGCGTGCGTTTTTAAAGAAGGCCCGTACCGTACATCCGGATGTTTCGGACGATCCCGAGGCCGAGGCCAAGTTCAAGGAGCTCAACGAGGCCTATTCCGTTCTTTCCGATGAGCAGAAGCGTGCTAACTACGACCGTTACGGCACTGCCGACGGTCCTGGTGGTTCGGGCTATGTCGACATCAACGATATCTTTGGTGGCATGGGCATGGACGACCTGTTCTCGTCGTTCTTTGGCGGTGGCGCCGGTGGTGGCGCCCGCAGCCGTCGTGAGCGTCGTCGCGGACGTGACATGGCCATCTCCCTTTCGGTGACGCTCGAGGAGGCGGCGCTCGGTTGCAAAAAGACGATCAGCTATGATCGCCTTGCTCCCTGCGAGGACTGCAACGGTACCGGTAGGGCCGAGGGTGCACAGGAAAAGCAGTGCAGTCGCTGCCACGGTACGGGCTACGTCACGACGGTTCAGCGATCGTTTTTGGGCCAGGTTCAGTCTTCCTCGCCTTGCCCCGACTGCCATGGCGAGGGCACGGTTATTGACCATCCCTGCGAGACCTGCGACGGCCGGGGCCGCACGCCTTCGCACGAAAAGATCGACATCGATATTCCCGCCGGCGTTTCGACCGGTCGCCAGCTGCGTGTGAGCGGCTTTGGCGAGGCCGGCCTTCGCGGCGAGCCTTCGGGCGACCTGATTGTCAACGTGCGCGTTGCCGACCATGAGCGCTTTAAGCGCAACAGTGACGACCTGTACCTGGTGAGCGATATCTCGATTGCGCAGGCTGCGCTTGGCTGCGAGATCGAGGTCGAGGGCATTATGCCCGACGAGGTCGTTAAGGTGACGGTTCCCGCCGGCGCCCAGTACGGCGACACCGTGAGCGTCAATAATTACGGCATGCCGCGTATCGGCGGTGGCGGTTCGCGCGGTCGTCTGGTCGTGCAGCTGCGCGTGGTCGTCCCCACCAATCTCTCTAACAAGCAGCGCGAGCTGCTTCGCGCCTTCGCCGACGAGATGGGCGATGACGTCGCATCCGGTAAGAAGTCGGTGACCGACCGTATCAAGAGTGCCCTCGACGACATCCTCGATTAAGGAGCCCGTGTGCTCGCACCCCATATTTCCGTCGTCAACCTCGGTTGCCGTGTCAACCGGGTTGAGTCTGACCGTATCACTGCCGATCTTATGCGCCTGGGCTTTGCTATTGTGGAGCCCCAGGATGCCGATTTGATCGTCATTAACACCTGTGCCGTTACGGGCGAGGCCGAGGCCAAGACCCGTAAGGCCGTCCGTCATGCGCTGGCCCATCCAAATGAGCCCTATGTGCTCGTGACCGGTTGCGTGGTCAATTTGCATCCCGAGGAGCTGTTGGAGCTTTCGGATCGCGTGATCGCCGAGCCGTCCAAGATCGATGTCGCCGAACGTGTCTGCGAGGTGCTGGGCGTTGAGTCCGATAGCGTTCCCGCCTGCAGCGATGGCGAGGTGGTCGATGCGCTCGGTCGCTCTCGCCTGGGCGTGAAGATCCAGGACGGCTGCAACCATCGCTGCACCTATTGCATTGTGTGGAAGGCGCGCGGCCCCGAGCGCTCCGTGCCTGTCGAGTCCGTGCTTGAGCAAGTTCGCGAGGCCCAGGAGGCCGGCGTGCCCGAGGTGGTGCTGACCGGTGTGAACCTGGGTGCCTACGATGGCAAGAGCGCGACCGACGAGCATGTCGAAATCGATGAGCTGCTCGAGGCCATCATGGAGCGCACGACTATTGCGCATGTGCGCATTTCCTCGGTCGAACCCATGGATATCTCTGAGCGCCTGCTTAAGGTTATGGCGCGCTATCCGCAGCGTATTGCCCCGTTTTTGCACCTGCCCGTGCAGTCCGGCTGTACGGCGACGCTGCATCGCATGGGTCGTCCCTATAGTGCCGAGGCCTTTGAGGACACGGTGCGCATGATTCGCGCCATCCTGCCGCAGGCGTCTCTTTCGTGCGACGTCATCGTCGGTTTTCCTGGTGAGACGGACGAGGAGTTCGAGGAGTCGCTGGCGCTGTGCCGCCGTGTGGGTTTCTCGCGTATGCACGTGTTCCGCTATAGCAAGCGTCCCGGTACCCTTGCTGCCGACATGCCCGACCAGGTGCCGCCCGAGGTTATGGCCGAGCGCAGCCGTCGTATGCGAGACACGGCGCAGGAGCTCGCTATTGCCGATGCTCGTCGTCGCGTGGGCACTGTCGAGCGTGCCGTGCTCGAGTATGGTGACAGCCTGACGCTCGGTTCGTTCCATCATGCCCGTCTTGACGATACCTGTGGACTTACAGCCCCGTGCCTGCTCGATGTTGCTATCATCGGAGTCGATGATTCCGGCTTGGTCCATGCGCGCAGGGAGGTCCATGGAAGCCTCGAAGATTAGACTTACCGTTCCCGAGGGAATTGATCCCTCGTGCGTTTTGGGCGCCGGCGACGGCGTCCTTCGTGCACTCGAGAGCTTGGTTCGCGCCCATGTGGTCGCCCGTGGCGATTGCATCGCCGTGAGCGGTGACCCGGACGAGGTCGAACTCGTGGCTCGCTTTTTCGAACATGCTTTTCGCGAGGCGGCGGCCGGTCGTACCCTGTCTGCCGACGATGTCTCTCGCTGCCTGGCCGTCTTGCGCGATGGTGAGCACGAGGCTACGTCGCTTCGCGATGACGTGCTGCTTTCGTATCGCGGTCGCGTCATTCGCCCCAAGACGCTCGGGCAAAAGCGCTATGTGGATGCCATTCGCTCGCATACCATCACCTTTGGCTTGGGTCCTGCCGGTACCGGTAAGACCTATCTGGCCATGGCGCTCGCCGTTGCCGCGCTCAAGCGCCATGAGGTGGGCCGTTTGATCTTGACGCGTCCTGTTGTCGAGGCGGGGGAGAACCTGGGCTTTTTGCCTGGCACCCTCGAGGAAAAGATCGATCCGTACATGCGTCCGCTCTACGACGCCCTTTTTGACATGATGGATCGCGAGCGCACCGATGAGCTTATGGAGCGCGGCGTGATCGAGATCGCCCCGCTTGCCTATATGCGCGGTCGTACGCTGAGCGATGCTTTCGTGGTGCTCGACGAGGCGCAAAATACTACGCCCGAGCAGATGAAGATGTTCCTGACACGCCTTGGATTCAACTCCAAGTTCGTGATTACCGGCGACCTCAGCCAGCGCGACCTGGTGGGTCGTCGTGGTGGCTTGGCGGATGTTGAGAAGATTTTGGGCCGTGTCGACGATGTGGCGTTTGCACACCTGGAGCGCGCCGACGTGGTGCGCCATGCCCTAGTGGGTCGTATCGTTGAGGCATATGATGCTTATGATGACGTGCGCGAGCAGCGCTCGCGCGACCGAAAGGAGTCCCGTTGAGTGTATTGATCAGCAACGATGCCGAGCTCGATACGCTGCTCGACGCGCAGGAGGTGGAGCACATCTGCGAGGTTGTGCTTGCCGCCGAGGGCGTTGAACGTGAAGTCGAGATTTCCCTTTCGTATGTCGACGAGGACGAGATGCACGAGCTCAACCACGAGTGGCGTGGCATCGACCGCACCACCGATGTGCTCTCGTTTGAATGCGACTCGGCCTTTGACGAGGATATTCCCGCCGACGAGACGCTCGAGCTCGGCGATATCATCTTGGCCCCGCAGGTCATTGCCCGTCAGGCCCCCGGCTTTGGCAATAGCCCTGCCGACGAGTGCCGCCTGATGCTCGTACACGGCATGCTACACCTGCTGGGGTATGACCATATCGAGGACGACGAGGCCGAGGTCATGGAGGCCCGCGAGGACGCTATCCTGCGCGATCTGGCGCTCGAGCGCGGCGAGGACCCCAAACTCGTTCACGTCGGCCCCATCACCAATCATGCCCACGACTAGGAGCCGCTTATGATTCCCGGATCGAACAAGGACCATCCGTCCTTTTTAAAGTCGTTCTCCTACGCCATGGAGGGCTTCGTCACCGCCGTCAAGACCGAGCGCAACATTAAGGTTATGCTCGTAGCGGGCGTGTGCACCATCATTGCCGGCTGCATCGTGGGGCTCGACATTGCCGAGTGGGCCACGATTATCATCTGCTGCGGCCTGGTGATTCACGGCGAGCTGTGCAATACCGCCATGGAGGCCATTGTCGATCTGGCGACCCAGGAGCTCCATCCGCTGGCAAAACGCGCCAAGGACATCGCCGCCGCCTCGGTATACGTACTTTCAATCACCGCCGCGATTGTGGGCTTGCTGGTATTTGCCCACGCGCTCGGCTTTATTTAGAAAGGGATTCCCTTGTCCGACAATATGCAGCCTATCGATGAAATTTTGGACGACGAGTCCCCGGATGCTAAGGCGACCGAGGCCTATGAGGAAGCCGAGGAGTTCGACCCGTTTGAGGGCATGAGCGACGAGGAACTCGACGCCCTGTGCGACGAGGACGACAGCCTCGCGGGCTTTGGCGACGTTGAGCCCGGTTTCCGCAGTGGCTTCGTGGCCTTGGTCGGCCGCCCCAACGCCGGTAAGTCAACGCTGCTCAACGCCTGCTATGGCAAAAAGGTCGCCATCACCTCGCCGGTGGCCCAGACGACCCGCCGTCGCATGCGCGCCGTCGTCAACCGCCCCGGCTACCAGCTGGTCTTTGTCGATACCCCGGGTATCCACAAGCCTAAGGACGGTCTTGGGTCCGAGCTCAACAAGAGCGCGCTGTTCGAGCTGAACGATGTCGATGTTGTCGCGTTTTTGATTGATGCCACTAAACCGATCGGCAGGGGAGACGCCTGGGTTGCCGAGCGTGTCAAGAATGCCCGTTCCAAGAAGGTCCTGGTGCTCACCAAGGCCGATGAAGCCGACCCCGCACAGGTCATGGAGCAGCTTAAGGCCGCCCACGAGCTTATGGAATATGACGACGAGATCGTGACGTCGTCGGTCAAGAACTTTAACGTCGATGCCTTCATCGAGACCGTTGCGCACTTTTTGCCCGAGGGTCCGCGTTGGTTCCCCGAGGACATGGGTACCGACGCTTCCGATGAGACGCTCGTTGCCGAGTTTGTGCGCGAGAAGGTCTTGCGCCGCACCCGTGATGAGATCCCGCACTCCGTGGGCGTGATTTGCGATGCGCTTGAGCAGACCAAGAAGGTGCTGCGCGTGCACGCCACCATTTACGTCGAGCGCGAGGGCCAAAAGGGCATCATCATCGGCAAGGGCGGCGAGATGATCAAACATATCGGCATCGACGCCCGTCGCGACCTTGAGCGCATCTTTGGCACCCAGGTCTTTTTGGAGCTGGACGTGAAGGTCAAGGCCGGCTGGCGTGACGACGAGGCCCAGATTCGCCGCTTTGGCTATAACGCCGAGGATTAGGGACACGCGGCGCGAATGGCAGGTTCTCGTACATATCGCACGAAAGTGCTCGTGCTCGATAAGACGAAGCTCAAAGAGACGGACCTGATCCTGACGATGCTTGACGAGCGGGGTCGGCAGGTTCGTGCCGTGGCAAAGGGCGCCCGCAAACCCGGCGGACGCCTGGCTGCGCGCTGCGAGATGTTCTGTACCGTTGATCTGCTGCTTGCGCATGGACGGTCGCTCGACGTGGTTTCCCAGGCCGAGCTTATGGAGGCGCCGCTCGGCGCTGCTCCCGATTACGAGATGACATGCGCCGCAAGCGCGATCGCCGAGGTCGCGCGCGTGTGCTCGTTCGAGGACGCCGAGGACCCGTTTACCTTTGCCATAACGCAGCGAGCGCTTGCCCTGGTGGGCAGCGGGCTCGACGCGGCGCATATGGATCTACTTGTGGCGGCATATGTCTTTAAGCTGCTGTCGCACGTTGGCTATCGACCCGATTTTTCGGCCTGCGTGCTGTGCGGAGACCCCATGCTGTCGTATTTTTCGCCCCAGGCGGGCGGTCTCATGTGCGGGTCGTGCGCGTCGAGCGTTCCGGGTGCCGAGCTGGTGTCGACCGGTGAGGTCGCGTGGCTGCGCGCCCTCATGTCCATGACCTTCGATGCGCTTATGGTCGAGAGGATCGACACGCATACGGCGGCGTTCTTGCTCGGGCTTTCGCATGTGTGGGCTGCGACGCACACCGATCAGCGCCTCCGTGCGATGGAATTCATGTTGGGTCGGTGATGATGCGCAGGCACGGGCTGCTTGTGGTAACATACCGACCTGTTGGTACCTCGACCTTGGTTGCTCGCTCCACCGGCGGCTTCCCAGTCCGAGGCGAATCGAGTCGCCCGTGGGCGACGCAAAACGAAAGGTGAAACAATGACTGTTTCCAAAGAGCGCAAGGCGGAGCTGACTGCCCAGTTCGGTAACACCCCGGTCGATACCGGCAACCCCAAGGTTCAGGTCGCCATCCTGACCGAGCGCATCAAGGGGCTGACCGAGCACATGAAGTCCCACCAGAAGGACTTCCACACCCGTCGTGGCCTGCTCATGCTCGTCGGCCGTCGTCGTCGTCTTCTCTCCTACATCAAGAAGAACGACATCGTCGAGTACCGTGAGCTCATCAAGGCTCTGGGCATCCGCGACAACATCCAGTAGGATTTGTACATGCTAAGAGCGTCCTGCGCAGCGGGGCGCTCTTTTTGTGTAAGGGCGTGAACAATCACGCTCTGAAGCGTGGCGGGGCCAGGGGGCCCGCGTCACATGAGAAGCCCGCAGGCAAGGGGCCTGTGGGGTAAAGGAGAACAATGACACTCGTATCCAAGACCTTTGAGCTGTACGGCAAGACCTACACCTTTGAGTCCGGCGAGCTTGCCAAGCAGGCCACCGGCGCCTGTCTGGTCAAGCAGGGCGACACCACGATGCTCGACACCGTGGTCGTCTCCAAGGAGCGTAAGAACTACGACTTCTTCCCGCTGACCGTCGACTTCAACGAGAAGATGTACGCCGCCGGCCGCATCCCGGGTGGCTACCTCAAGCGTGAGGGCCGTCCCAGCGAGAAGGCCACGCTCACGGCCCGTATGATCGACCGCCCGATTCGTCCGAGCTTCCCGGACGGCTTCCGCAACGAGGTGCACATCGTCGCCACCTCGCTCGTCGCCGACCAGGTCAACCCCTTTGACGTCATCAACGTCATGGGTGCTTCCCTGGCAATGACGCTCGGCGGCGTGCCCTTCGAGGGCCCGCTTGCCTGCGTGCGCATCGGCCGTAACGTGGAGACCGGCGAGTTTATCGTCAACCCCACCTATGAGGAGCGCGAGAACTCCGATCTGGATCTGGAGCTGGGTGGCTCCGCCGACTTCATCTCGATGGTCGAGGCCGGCGCCGAGGAGATCTCCGAGGACGACATGCTCGCCGCCATGAAGTTTGGCCAGGAGGCCCTTGCTGCCTTCTGCCAGGCTCAGGACGAGTTTGTCGCCGAGTGGGAGCAGGTCAACGGCGCCATCGTCAAGAAGGAGTACCCGCTCGACCAGCCCGTCGAGGAGGTCCAGGAGCGCATCTTCGCCCACTACGACGAGATGGCAGCCGCCCTTCGCGACGCCGACAAGCTCTCCCGTATCGGTAAGGTCGAGGCTCTGAAGGAGTCCATCCGTGCCGAGTTCACCGAGGAGGAGCAGGCCGCTTGGGAGCGCGAGATTCCCGTGGCGCTCAAGAAGCTCGAGAAGAAGGCTATGCGCACCATGGTCGTCGAGACCGGTGAGCGCGTCGACGGCCGTGCCGCCGATGAGATTCGCCCCATCATGGTGAAGGATAACTACCTGCCGCTCGTTCACGGCTCCGGTCTGTTCCAGCGTGGCCAGACTCAGGTGCTTTCCGTCCTGTCGCTCGGTATGCTCAACGAGGGCCAGCGTCTGGATACCATCGAGCCCACCGAGGGCAAGCGCTACATGCACCACTACAACTTCCCGCCGTTCTGCACCGGCGAGACCGGCCGCATGGGCAGTCCCAAGCGCCGCGAGATCGGCCACGGCAACCTGGCCGAGCGCGCTCTGCTTCCGGTGCTCCCCGACGAGAACGAGTTCCCCTACGCCATCCGCGTCGTCTCCGAGGTCATGGAGTCCAACGGCTCCTCTTCGATGGCTTCGACCTGCGGCTCCACGCTCGCCCTTATGGACGGCGGCGTGCCCATTAAGCGCCCGGTCTCCGGTATCGCCATGGGCCTGATCCAGGAGGAGGGCAAGACCGTGGTCCTGTCCGACATCCAGGGTCTCGAGGACTTCCTGGGCGACATGGACTTTAAGGTCACCGGCACCACCGAGGGCATTACCGCCCTGCAGATGGACAACAAGGCCACCGGCCTCACCTTCGACATTCTGGCCCGCGCCCTGCAGCAGGCCAAGGAGGGTCGTGCGTACATCCTGCAGAAGATGCTCGATGTGATCCCTGAGCCGCGCCACACCACGCGCAGCACCGCTCCGCGCATCGTCTCCATCCAGGTTCCGACCGATAAGATCCGCGACGTCATCGGTTCCGGCGGTAAGGTCATCCGCGGCATCCAGGACGAGACCGGCGCTTCGGTCGACATCCAGGAGGACGGCACCGTCTTTGTCGGCGGCACCGGCGAGTCCGTCGACCAGGCCGTCGAGCGCATCAAGCTCATCATCAAGGTTCCCGAGCCGGGCGAGGAGTACACCGGTCGCGTGGTCTCCATTCAGCCCTTCGGTGCCTTCGTGAATCTGCTGCCCGGTAAGGACGGCCTGCTGCACATCTCCCGCGTCGCCAAGGGTCGTGTGGAGAAGGTCGAGGACGTCCTCAACGTGGGCGACGAGGTCAAGGTCGTCGTCATCGAGGTCGACGATCGTGGTAAGATCTCGCTCGATCGTCTCGATAAGCCCGAGGCCCCGGCTCGCGCCGAGGGTGCCTCCGAGGGCGACGGCGAGCACTTCCAGCGTCGTGAACGCCCGCGTCGTGAGCGCTCCGAGCGCAGCGACCGCCCGCGCCGTCCCGGCGACAACGGAGGCCGCAAGCCCCGCCGTCACCACGACGCCGAGTAACAGCAACACATAAGCAGCTCAATAAAGGGCGACTCCACCATGGAGTCGCCCTTTTGCTATTCCCGGCGGGGTCCGCGGGTTAAGTTTCCTGCTCTACAGTCCTGCTCACGACGGAGGCCACATTAAGTGGCCTCCTGT
>UQNC01000028.1 GCA_900542175.1 uncultured Collinsella sp.
GGCGCTGCCGGTGCGGGCGCGGGCCGCAGCCGTGCTCGCAAGGGCGGCGACCTATCGCTGACCGTCGATGTGACGGCCGAGGACGCGTTTCGCGGTGTGACGCACAAGGTCACCTACCGCATTCCCTCGACGGGCGAGCAGCAGACCATCACGGTCTCGGTGCCCGCGGGCGCGGTCGATGGCGGCAAGCTACGCTACAAGCGTCGCGGCGAGTATGGCGTTGCGGGTGGCGAGCGCGGCGACCTGGTCGTGACCACGCATGTGGAGGAGCACCCGCTGTTCAAGCGCAAAGGCGCCGACGTGACCATGGAGGTACCGGTCTCGGTCTACGAGGCGGCGCTCGGCTGCACGGTGGACGTGCCCACACCCGGCGGTGCGACGGTCCGTTTGAAAGTGCCCGCGGGTACTCAGACGGGCAAGAAGTTCCGCTTTAAGGAGATGGGAGCGCCCGACGTTAAGCACCGTGGCCGTACGGGCGCGCTGCTCGTCGAGATCAAGGTGCAGGTCCCCACGAACCTATCCGATGACGAGCGCGATGCCATGACCAAGCTGCGCGAGGCCGACACGCGCGACTATCGCGAGAAGGTCAACCGTTACAAGGCGACGTACTAGGAAGGTCGCGGCGCGCGCCCGCGCCCGCGGGCTTATGATGGACGATAACGAGACGGAAAGGGGTCAGGTAGCATGGCCGAGGACAATAGGAACAAACCGCTGTACATGATCAGCGTGGCGGCCGAGCTGACCGGCATGCATCCGCAGACACTGCGCGTCTACGAGTCCAAGGGCCTGGTGAACCCCCGGCGCTCGGGCGGTAACACGCGCCTGTATTCGCGTGCCGATATCGAGCGTCTGGAGCTCATCAACCAGCTGACTGACGAGGGTATCAACCTTGCCGGCGTGGTGCGCATTCTCGATATGAAGGAGCGTGCCGAGGAGCGCGAGCGCGAGAACGAGAAGCTCCGCGCTCGCGTGCGCCAGCTCGAGGATGAGCTGCACGAGTACAAGATGCAGAAGAAGATCACCGCCCTGGCCCCGCGCGATGGCTCGGTTAACCCCGAGCAAGTCATGCGCAAGCTACTGGGCGCCGGCGGGGACTTATAGTTACGCGGTTTTACCAAACCGCGTAACGGCTCGACGCTGCAAGCCCGCCAGAGCGGCGGCACTCATTGGGGACAGACTTAAATGAGTGCCCGCAGAATGAGAGTGGATAATCTCCCGTTTTTGGCCCATGTGCAGGCTCAAAGTGGGAGATTATCCACTCTCGTCATTTCGGCGTCTAAGTCTGCCCCCCGGCACCCAACTCGTCCTTTGCTTTACTGAGATAAAGTGAACGTGCAGATTCGTAGCCCACTGGCAACCGTTCTATGGCACGATATTGAACGAATGTATGCTATGCGCCCAAATCTTTTGGGCAGAGTGGGAGACAGTATGGTCAAGCTGTACGAGGACGGCATCTACCTGCGCCGTGGCAGCGAGGTTGTGCCTGCGGCCGAGGCTGCTGAGCGCGGTATTACGCAGACGCCCGAGGATGCCAAGCGCGGCACCATCGCGTATTCGATCCTTCAGGCACACAATACGTCCGGCGACCCCGAGGCGCTCAAGATTCGCTTCGACGCCATGGCGAGCCACGATATCACCTTCGTCGGCATCATCCAGACGGCGCGTGCCTCGGGCATGGAGCAGTTCCCGCTGCCCTACGTGCTCACCAACTGCCATAACTCGCTGTGCGCCGTGGGCGGCACCATCAACGAGGACGACCACGTCTTTGGCCTCTCCGCTGCTAAGAAGTACGGCGGCATCTTTGTCCCGCCGCACATCGCCGTTATCCACTCCTTTATGCGTGAGAACTTCGCCGGTTGCGGCAAGATGATCCTGGGTTCGGACTCGCACACCCGCTATGGTGCCCTGGGCACCATGGCCGTGGGCGAGGGCGGCGGCGAGCTGGCAAAGCAGCTGCTGCGTGACACCTACGACGTCGCCTATCCCGGCGTCGTCGCTTTCTACCTCACGGGCGCCCCGCGCCCCGGCGTCGGCCCGCACGACGTGGCGCTCGCCATCATCCGCGCCGTCTTTGCCAAGGGCTACGTTAAGAACAAGGTCATGGAGTTTGTGGGCCCCGGCATCGCGAGCATGACGACTGACTACCGCAACGGCGTCGATGTCATGACCACCGAGACCACCTGCCTTTCCTCCATTTGGGCAACCGACGAGGACACGCATGCGTTTTTGACCATGCACGGCCGCGGCGACGACTACCGCGAGCTCAAGCCCGCCGATGTTGCCTACTACGACGGCTGCGTCGAGGTCGACCTGTCGAGCATCAAGCCCATGATCGCGCTGCCGTTCCATCCTTCCAACGGCTTTGAGATCGACGAGCTCAACGAGAACCTCGAGGACATCCTGCACGAGGTTGAGCTCGAGGCTGCCAAGATCGGCGAGGGCAAGACGCACTTTAGCCTGCTCGACAAGATCGTCGATGGCAAGCTGCACGTGCAACAGGGCGTTATCGCCGGCTGCTCGGGCGGCAACTACGACTCCGTGGTCCAGGCTGCCCGCGTGCTCAAGGGCGCCAACACCGGCTGCGGCGAGTTCTCGCTGTCGGTCTATCCCACGAGCCAGCCCGTGGCGCTTGAGCTTACGCGCCGCGGCTATATCTACGACCTCATGGAGGCCGGCGCCATTGTGCGCACGGCGTTCTGCGGCCCGTGCTTTGGTGCCGGCGACACGCCTGCCAACAACGGTCTGTCCATCCGCCACACCACGCGCAACTTCCCCAACCGCGAGGGTTCCAAGCCGGGCAATGGCCAGCTGAGCGCCGTGGCCCTGATGGATGCCCGCTCCATCGCGGCGACGGCTGCCAACGGTGGCGTCCTGACGCCGGCGACCGACCTGCCCGAGGAGACTTGGGACGAGGCCTGCGAGTACACCTTTGACGATGCACCGTACGAAAAGCGCGTGTACTGGGGCTTTGGCAAGGCGGAGCCTGCCGACGAGCTGGTCGAGGGCCCCAACATCAAGCCGTGGCCCGCGATGGAGCCGCTCGGCGACGACATCCTGCTCAAGGTGTGCTCCAAGATCATGGACCCGGTCACCACGACCGACGAGCTCATTCCCTCGGGCGAGACGAGCTCCTTCCGCTCCAACCCGCTGGGTCTGGCCGAGTTTACGCTCAGCCGCCGCGACCCTGCCTACGTGGGCCGCTCCAAGGAGGTTGACGCCGTAGAGAAGCGCCGCGTTGCCGGTGAGGCCGCGGGCGACTTGACCGCGCTCGATGCCGAGCTTGCCGGTGTGTTTGAGGCGCTGGCCGGTGCGGGCGTCGCGGCAGATGCCAAGGCGACCGAGTTCGGTTCCATGATCTATGCCAAGAAGCCCGGCGACGGCAGCGCCCGTGAGCAGGCCGCGAGCTGCCAGCGCGTCATCGGCGGTCTGGCCAACATCGTCCACGAGTACGCCACCAAGCGCTATCGCTCCAACGTCATGAACTGGGGCATGGCGCCCTTCCAGATGGAGGCCGAGCCCAACTTTGAGGTGGGCGACTATGTCTTTGTGCCGGGTATCCGTGCCGCGCTCGATGGCGACCTGAAGAACATCGCTGCCTACGTGGTGCGCGCCGACGGTGCAGTCGAGCAGATTGAGCTCTACATTGCCGATATGACGGCCGAGGAGCGTGCCATCGTCAAGGCCGGCTGCCTCATCAACTACAACAAGTTCAAGACCGCTGCCGAGTAACGCTGCTGTACGCCCCGGCCACACCGTTCCCTCGTGCTCACGCGCTTCGCGAGGGTCGCCCGAGGGAAAGGTGTGGCCGGGGCTACCGCGATGTTCTCGTTGGGTCTTGAGGGACGCCAAAAATAGACTTGCTTGATGCCGCCTCTGCTATCGGGGCGGCTTCTTTTTGTCGAAAACCACCACAAAGGGGACAGGCACCTTTGTGGTGGTGGGGACTAGCTCGATGTTGTTGTGATCGTTGAGCGGCATGTTAATGGGCGTCCCTACAGGATTTCATCCAAGCCGGGAGTCTTGGTTGTTTTGGGGATGCCGAGTTTGGATGACGCGAAATCGTCAACATTGTCCTTAATTCCGTCTTTGGTGTAGACAGTGACTATATAGGTGCTGTGCCCAAATTCGCTCTTGTCGCGTATCGCCCAGGCCTGCCAGTAGGCAGCTCCGCCTCGCTCTCTGATTTTTCCAATGCGGCGGAGTTCTGTTCGCTTTAATTTCTGGTCGCTGTCGACGGTTCGGCCGACCTCATCGGTGAGCCCGCACTGTTCAAGCAGTTTGTCGAGGACTTGGTTCATGTGACGCTCATCGGTGTTTGGAGCATAGTCGTAAGCGAGGGTGATGGAGTCGAGTGGCTGGTCGTCGATCAAATAATTCATCGTCTGAGGTTCAAGGCTGAAATGGGGGAAGCATCCATCAATCGTTCCGAGCAGCGGTAACATTGACCGCCAAATTCCGGTGGGAATTCCATCTTCGTAGAACACGCCGCGACAGATAAAGGAGAGCGAGGTGGCACGCGAGCCGGCGTCGACCATTCCGCATAAATCGAAGGGCGAGGCGATGCCAAGGGAAAAGGGCGTGGCGACGATAAGGAAGAGCATCACGATGGGTATGGCGAGAATGGCGATGACGTTGCGACCGGTGGAATGAGACGGCTTCATATGCGCTCCTCGAGACAAAGATCTGTTGAGGATAGGCAGAAATGGATATGTTCAGAGAACAATTCAAGTTTAATCTCATGGCGCGAGATGGTCGACCGTTAGCGTCGAAAACCACCACAAAGGTGCCTGTCCCCTTTGTGGTGGTGAGGAGCGCGCGGCTTCTTTTGGTAATAATGCTGGCTGGCGATATCATTAGTGCAGGTAGCGAAGGTTTGCGTTGCGAGGTGCTTTGCTGTGAGAAGTCCTGCCCGTATTGGATTGATTGTTTTGGCGCTTGCGATTACCGTGGTTGGCATGGGCACTGTCGGCATGGCGTTTCTACCTGCTGCGGTGACGGAGCCGGTGGTCAAGCCTGTGACTCAATCTGTCGAACTTCTGACCGGCGACGACAAGCCCGAGACCATTACCGTTGATTTTGATGAGCAGCCGGCTGTGCTGGGTATTAGCAATTATCCGCGTATTCAGCTTGGGGCCATGCGCTATACCACGGATACAAGCCTGATCGATAGGGCGTCCGAGCTACTCAAGGGCAAAATATTTAAGCGTTGGTACGGATATGCGTCCTATCGGGCAAAAGCGAACGACATGGTTGGCGGATGCCACTCTTCCATCGAGCTGGACACTGCAAACGGCGCAAAGTTATGTGATGTCTCGTACGATCCGGGCTACGAGGGCAATGAGGGTCCGGGCATCTACATCATGGACGGCGATGTCGCCTATGTCATGGAGGGCGACCAGACCGAGCCCAACGATTTTATGGGTCAGTGTATCCAAGATGCCTATAAACAGACCTGCTTGCCTGACCCGCAGACTGCACGCGATAGTGGGTCTGCCCGTACATGGCTGTTCGAGGATGAGATGCCCTGGACCGTCGAATCGGGAAGTACGGGTTCGGCGAAGGAGTAGAGACCGCGACTACCACAAAGGTACCCGTCCCCTTTGTAGTAGTTCTCGGTTTGTCTCGATCTGTAACATCTTGGCCGCTAAAAGTGGGCCTGGTGTTACAGATTTAGATTTTCGACTCAGGTGTCTTCGTTCGTCTCGATTTGTAACAGTTAGACCCTAATTTGCCGAGTAGATGTTACAGATTGAGACAAACGGTTGCCGCTGGTCATTTCATCTTGATCCGTAACATCTAGGATCAAAAATGGCTGCTAGATGTTACAGATCGAGACGGTAGTGCGCCTGGGCAGCGGCGGGCTGACATCTCAGTACCCTATCCATCAATCACTCAGAAAATCTTATATATAGAGACTTAGATTTGTGTATAAGATCGCGCAAAGCTGGCAACAATACTTCTCGAACAACGTGAAGCCGCCCCGTAGGGCGGCCGCCCCAAGAGAGGTGATTCCATGAGAATCGATAAGCTAGCAATGACGTCGCGCGAGGCGCTGCAGACCGCCATGAGCACAGCTGCCGACGCGCAGGCCGGCGCGGTGGAGCCGATTCACCTGCTGTCCGCCCTGCTTGGTGCCGGCGAGCGCAATATCTCCGTGATCATCGAGCGCATCGGCGCCGATCCGGCCCAGCTTGCACGCTCCACACAAGATGCCATCGACCGCGCGCCCAAGGTTTCGGGCGAGGGCCAGCAGATGGGCCTTTCCAATGAGCTCGTCCGTGTCATCGAGAAGGCCGAGAAGAAGGCCACCAAGATGGGTGACAGCTTTGTGGTGACCGAGCATCTGCTGATGGCGCTTGCCGAGGACAAGGGCGAGGCTGGTCGTGTACTGCGTGACGCTGGCGTGACCAAGGAGCGCATCGAGCGGGTCTACGAGGAGCTGCGTGGCGATGACCGCGTGACGTCTGCCGAGGACAAGACCCAGTTTGAGGCGCTGGAGCAGTACGGTCGCAACATCTGCGATCTGGCCCGCGCCGGCAAGCTCGACCCGGTCATCGGCCGTACCGACGAGATCCGCCGTACCATCCAGGTTCTGTCCCGCCGCACCAAGAACAACCCCGTGCTCATCGGCGAGCCGGGCGTCGGCAAGACGGCCATCGTCGAGGGTATCGCCCAGCGTATCGTGGCCGGCGACGTGCCGAGCACCCTGCGCGACCGCGACCTCATCGAGCTCGACATGAGCGCGCTGGTCGCCGGCGCCAAGTATCGCGGCGAGTTCGAGGACCGCTTGAAGGCCGTGCTCAAGGAAGTGCAAAAGGCGCAAGGCAAGGTCATCCTGTTCATCGATGAGCTCCACACCATCGTGGGCGCGGGTGCCACCGAGGGCTCCATGGATGCCGGCAACATCCTCAAGCCGGCGCTCGCCCGTGGCGACTTGCACGCAATCGGCGCGACTACGCTCGACGAGTACCGCAAGTACATCGAGAAGGACGCGGCACTCGCCCGTCGTTTCCAGACCGTGATGGTCAGCGAGCCTACCGTCGAGGACACCATTTCAATCCTGCGTGGCCTCAAGGAGAAGTACGAGATCTTCCACGGCGTGCATATCACCGATAGTGCGCTCGTGGCAGCTGCCGACCTCTCCGATCGCTATATCGCCGACCGCTTCCTGCCCGACAAGGCCATCGACCTGGTCGATGAGGCGGCAAGCCGCTTGCGCATGGAGCTCGACAGCATGCCGGTCGAGATTGACGCCACCACGCGTCAGCTCACCCAGCTGCAGATCGAGGAACAGGCGCTCATGAAGGAGACCGACGACGCCTCCAAGGAGCGTCTGGAGGCCCTGCGCCAGGAGATCGCCGAGGTCCAGGAAAAGCTCAACGTGCAAAAGGCCGGCTGGCTCAACCAGAAGAACGCCATCGACCACGTGCAGGAGCTTAAGGGGCAGCTTGACGAGGCCAAGAGCGAAGAGGAGCGCGCGACGCGCAACGGCGACCTGGGCCGTGCGTCCGAGCTGCGCTACTCCGTGATCCCTGGCCTGCAGCAGCAGATTCAGGATTCCGAGGCTGCGCTCGAGGCACAAAAGCAGCAGGACGGCGAGGGACTCAACGAGCAGGTAACCTCCGACGAGATCGCCGAGGTCGTGAGCGCCTGGACCGGCGTGCCCGTGTCCAAGATGATGCAGGGCGAGCTCGACAAGCTCAAGGGCCTGGAGGGCGAGCTGCATAAGCGCGTTATCGGTCAGGATGAGGCGGTCTCCGCTGTGGCCGCGGCCGTGCGCCGCAGCCGTGCGGGCCTCTCCGATCCGGACAAGCCCATCGGCAGCTTCTTCTTCCTGGGCCCCACCGGTGTAGGCAAGACCGAGCTCGCCAAGGCGCTGGCCGAGTGCCTGTTCGATGACGAGCGTGCGCTCGTGCGTATCGACATGTCCGAGTACATGGAGAAGTTCAGCGTCCAACGTCTGATCGGTGCGCCTCCGGGATACGTTGGCTACGACGAGGGCGGCCAGCTCACCGAGGCCGTGCGTCGTCGTCCGTACTCCGTAATCTTGCTCGACGAGATGGAGAAGGCTCATCCGGATGTCTTCAACGTGCTGTTGCAGGTGCTTGATGACGGCCGTCTGACCGATGGCCAGGGTCGCCAGGTGTCCTTCAAGAACACGATTATTATCATGACGTCCAACGTGGGCTCCAAGGCCATCGCCGATCTGTCCGGTAAGGACGAGGGGGAGATGCGCCATCAGGTCGACGCCGCCATGGCTCAGACCTTCCGCCCCGAGTTCCTCAACCGTATCGACGATATCGTGGTGTTCCATCCGCTCGGCATGGCGCAAATCGAGAAGATCGTCGATATCCAGCTTGCCGATGTCCGCGCACGCCTGGCCAACGAGCGCATGACGCTTGCCGTCACCCCGGCGGCCAAGCAGATGCTCGCCGTGGGCGGCCTGGACCCCGTGTTCGGTGCCCGTCCGCTCAAGCGCCTGGTCCAGCGCGAGGTCGTGGACGCCATCGCCGCCGCCATCATCGACGGTACGGTGCGCGAGGGCGATCAGGTGACGGTCGATGTCGACAAGGACGGTGCTTTTACCGTCGTGTGCGATAACACGCCGACGGCCACCTACGAGGTCCCAGACGCCGAGTAGATTTTGGGACCGGCTTAAAACCGCCCCTCATCGCAAAACGCCAAGGGCGGCGGATCCAATTGGATCCGCCGCCCTTTTTCGTGCGACAATCGATGATGTTGAACGGATGCGATGCAAGGAGATGCGCAGATGACAGACAAGAACAAGACGGACACGCCGGCGACCGATGCCGCACCCGCCGCACCCAAGCCTGCGCCTAAGCCGGCACCCAAGCCGCGCGACCCCTACATCCGTGCCGAGAACGAGGATGACGACGGCTACGATCCCTACAGCGACCGCCGCCCCGAGCGCGAGCCGCTGTTCGAAGCCGACCCCTGGCGCTAAGCAGCTAATTTGGGACGGGGCTTTTTTAGCTACTTTTGCCGCCCTACCTGCCCGATGATTTATCTTTGCCCCAGCCGTTCGATATCTTTCGGGGGAGCGGCAGCGGAAAAACTTGCTTAGCTACTAATCAAGATGCACATCAATCTTGCTTATCTGCTAATCAAGATTTGGGACGGGGTAGCTAAAAGCCCCCGTCTCAAAAAGACTGCTCTGGGTTGTGGGCGGCTAGTCCTGGGCTTTGATGCTCGGCAGGAGAATCTGGGCGAGGTAGTCGGTCTCTAGTTTGGTCGCAGCGTCGGCCTTGCCGTCTTTGCCGACCAGTACGTTCTTGATCTGGCTATAGGTGTAGCGGTTGCCGGTCGTGAGCTCGACAAGCTCAATGGCCGTGTCCATGGGGTAGGTCGACACGGGATTCTGCGTCCGTCCGTTGATGGTCTGGGGCACCACGTACGGATAGGCGGGGCCGCTGGCGTAGACGGTATAACCGTTGCCTAGGTTGGCCGCACCCAAAACCGTATCGCCTTCATCGGGCGTAAAGCTCTCGCCCTCGCGCACCGCGACGAGCGTCACAATCGGCGTATCGCTGTCGCCGGCAAGATAGATGCATAGCGTGCTGCCATTTTGCCAAGTCTCGACCTTGCCGTACCACTCGACGGGGATATCGAGCTGGTAGAGGTCGGTTGCCTTGTGACGGGCGTCGGCATCACGGGCCGCCTGTGCCTTTTGCGCGCTCACGGCATTGACGGCGGCGTCGCGCCGCGCGGTTGCCGCCTGCTGGAGCACCTTGGCGGTGGCGGAGGAGCTCGCGCCTCCCTCCTCGGCATATTTGGCGGCGGCATCGATCTGGTCGTCGGTTACCGTGTCGGCCGAAGGCACCTTGAGCTTAAAGGTGACCTGGGCACTTAAATCCTGTCCATCGCTCTTAACGGTGACCTGCGTCTTGGTGGTCGGGACGGTATAGATGGTGCCGTCGGCCGCGATGGGGGAGGCAGCGATGGAGAGCGTGTAGTCACCGGGTAGTAGTTTGATGCCACGGCCGTGCTCGTCAACATAGAGTGTTTCGCTTACGGAGGATCCGTCAGAATCCTGGCCACTTACCTGTACGGGAATCTTGGAGCCGGTGGAACAGTCGAGCCCCGCGGCATGTACGCCAATCTGCACCGACATCATCGTGTGGGCATTGGCGGCGACAGCGGCAGCCTGCTCTTGCTGATATCCGTTCCAGGCAGCATAGCCTGCACCACCGGCGACGAGCGCGACGGCCACGACACCGGCGACCATCAGATTGCGGCGCTTGGGCGACATCTTGCGATGGCGAACCTCGGCCTCGCGTGCCGAGGGAACGGACGGCAGGGGAATATCGCCCATGGCGATGGTCTCGTCCACGGCTGGTGCGGAACCCAGGCCAGGAAGCTCGCGGGTCAGCGAATCCTCGGCCGGCAAGCTGTCGAGCAAGACGGTTTCCTCGCCCGTGTCGGATTCGAGCTGATTGCCGGCCTCGCTTTCGGTGTCTTCGTGACCTGCCTCATCTTTGGCAGGCTCAACGTCGTCTGCATCCTGATCATCGGACTGCGCCTCGGCTTCCGGCTCATCCTGCACACCAACGCCCGAATCGTCAAACGCAACTTCGTCCAGCGAAAACCGGTCTAGGCTCTCCAAGGCCTCGGCGCACGCCGCTGCATCTTGGGCCGCGTCCTCTTGGCCCCTCGTCTCATTTTCCATATATCCCCCAAGCTCAATATCGGGACAACAATGTACCCAAAATTAAGGTCACATAGAGCTGGCGTGCAGTCGGAAATTCGATTTTATCTGCGCGATACATTGTGAATATGTGCATGAATGCACGCGCGACAGCAAAAAGCCCCCGGAAAGCAAACGAATTGCTTTCCGGGGGCTGCGCATAACGCGAGATTACGGAGCCAAAGAGACGCGCCTACATCCAAATGCGGACGGCAGCGAGCGCGTTACTCGGCGTGTGCGTAATCCACCTTGGCGCGGCGAGCGGTAGCCTTCTCCCAATCGCTGGTGCCCTCAAAGACATCCTGCTTGTAGGGATTGCGGCCGAGCTTCTTGGCGCGGTAGGCGATGTAGATGATCGCGGCGATGTTGGCGACCAGTGCGGCGATCGAGACCGCAGTAGCGGCGCTGGGGTCGAGCGTGGAGTGGGTCACAAAGATGGACTCCTCCTGGAAGTACGGGAACACCTGGGCAAACATGCACCAAATAGCCAGCGTAAAGGCGCGGTTCTGGATCCAGCCGCCCTTGTTCCAGATAAAGGCGGCGACGGTGGGCGCCAGCAGCAGTGCAAAGCCGCAGAACCAGGAGTGGGTGGGCAGGCAGTTGTAGGTGTAGCAGAAGTTCCAGATGTCGTAGGCGATGATGTAGACCCAGGTCATGTCGGGCCACAGCATGTCGGTCTTGTCCTCAGAGGCGTAGACACTCCACCAACCGGTCATGCAGAAGATGTTGATGATACCGGCGATGCCGTTGAACACGTTGTTCCAGCCGGCGAGCTGCGTGGCGCCCTCGGAGGTGACCCAGGTGGACTCGCCCAGGACAAAGAAGTGATAGGCGCTCTCAAAGTCGGACACGACGGCGATCATGATGTTGATGGCGACGATCACAAACGGCCACGCGCGGAACCAATGCGCCTTGCCGATCTTGCCCCACTGGTACTTAATGGCAATGAAGCCCCAGCAACCGGCCAGCGCCGCGTATACCTTGGCGTAGTGGAACCAGCTGTTCTGGTACACATGGGTGGGGTTGGTGAGCGCCCACTCGGCACCCTGTGAGACGCCGATGGCGATAGCGACGCAGTAGATGGTCATGGCCAGCGGAGCCACGCCAAAGATGATGGCCGCGCCCAGCTTGGTGCGGCGGCCGACCTCGTTGAGCACGATCAGGCCAATAAAGACCATGGCCCAGCCGGCCCAGTGGATAAGGGTATTGCTACCCCAAACATCGAACAGCATGCTGCTCTCCTTTCACAAGCCCGCGGCCCCTCTTCTGATCGCGGGCAGTTTGGCCAAATGTCGTCAGTTCTGGGGCTTGCGCTCCTGATACTTGGCGGTATAGCCCTCGATATGGAGCGTCGAGGCGATGATTTCCTTGACTGTCTCGTCGGGCACATCGGGGTGCGTGCGGATATACATCAGCAGCCCCATGATGAGGGTGTAGAACGTCTCGTAGACATGGTCGATGCGTAGCTCGTGATGGGCGACAAAATCCACCACGGTGGTATCGCAGATATACTGCGCCACGCGCTGGACCACGTTGTGCAAAAAGCCGCCGTAGAGCGCGCCGCTGCTCGAGGTGAGCGTGCTCGGCAACTCGTGGCCGCTCACGACCAGGCGCTTAAAGAGCGGAGCAACGGTGTCGAGTGCGCCTTCGATGTCGCCAACCGTGCGGCTGGCGTTCCACTGCTCGAGCTCGGCGATAAAGCCGTCGATTGCCTCGTCCATAACGGCGGTGACGGCGGCATCCATATCGGCAAAGTAGTGGTAGAACAGCGAACGCGTGCAGCCAGCCCGCTTGGTCACGGCCGATACCGAAAGATGGGACACACCAAGCTCGGCGCTCACGGCGCGCACAGCGGCGAGGATCTCGCGACGGCGCTCGTCGCCCGTCAGGCGTTTTGCCGCGCTATCGGATGCGGGGACGGCATCGACCACAGAGATATCTGCTGCGTTGTTGCCCATGTTTTGCCGCCTTTCATCCTCTTTTGCCTGACCGTTCGCCTAACAGTCTTGAATATTGTTGACGGTTCGTCAATACTATTTTTGACACAATGTCAACAATGGCGGGTGAAAGGCATGGGGGCATGCCCGGCCTGCAAAAAAAGAGGGGCGCTGCGGTCTCGCCGGGCTGTGGCAAGAGAAGGGACGACTATGATTCTCAACGGACCGGGGATTAGCTATACCGAGCCCGATATCGGCGCGGAGTTCGTGCCGCCGATACCGGAGCATCCGCGCGAGGCCATCGTCAAACTGTGTGAGCACTGCACCAACCGCCTGCTGCACCGCGACGAGCTGCTGGGCTACGAGTACTGGTCGTTTGCCGAGGCCGCAACCGACGAGCAGGCCGAAGTGCTCTGCAAGATGAAGATGCGCCGTCCCTATACGCTGCCCGAGATGGTCAAGCTCACCGGCATGCCCGAAGCCGATATCGAGAAGATGCTCGACGACATGAGCTACACGGGTCTGCTCGAGTACAACTGGGAAAACCCCGAGCGCGCCAAGCAGTGGGTGCTGCCCATGCTGGTGCCGGGTTCTGCCGAGTTCCTCAACATGCGCATGGGTCAGCTCGAGGAGCATCCGGTCTATGCCAAGTTCTTTGAGCAGGCGTCCAAGGGACCGCTGTCCAAGGCCACGCCGATGGTGCCGCCCGGCGGTGCCGGCATCGGTATGCATGTCATTCCGGTCGAGAAGGCCATCGATGCCGCGAGCACCTCGGTGCCGATCGAGCATATCGAGCATTGGCTCGACAAATACGATGGCAAATATGCCGCTAGCACCTGCAGCTGCCGCGCGAGCCGTCGTGTGATGGGCGAGGGCTGCGCCGACGACCCCGCCGACTGGTGCATTGCCGTGGGCGATATGGCCGACTACGTGGTCGAGACCGACCGCGGTCATTACGTGACCCGCGAGGAGGTCTACGACATCCTGCGCCAGGCCGAGGACAACGGCTTTGTGCACCAGATCACCAACATCGACGGCGAGAACAAGATCTTCGCCATCTGCAACTGCAACGTCAACGTGTGCTACGCCCTGCGCACCTCGCAGCTGTTCAACACACCCAACCTGTCGCGCTCGGCCTATGTCGCCAAGGTCGAGAAGGACAAGTGCGTGGCCTGCGGTCGCTGCGTTGAGGTGTGCCCGGCTGGTGCAGCCAAGCTCGGCCAGAAGCTCTGCAGCAAAAAGGCCGGCGGACAGGTGCCCGAGTATCCGCGCCAGGAGCTGCCCGATGCCACCAAGTGGGACCACACCAAGTGGTCGCCCAACTACCGCAACGACAACCGCATCGAGACGCATGAGTCCGGCACCGCTCCCTGCAAGACGGCCTGCCCCGCGCACGTTGCCGTTCAGGGCTATTTGAAGCTCGCGGCGCAGGGTCGCTATGACGAGGCGCTCGCGCTCATCAAGCGCGAGAACCCGCTGCCCGCTATCTGCGGCCGTGTGTGCAACCGCCGCTGTGAGGATGCCTGCACCCGCGGTCGTGTGGACGCCGCCGTGGCTATCGACGAGGTCAAGAAGTTCATCGCCCAGCGCGATCTGGATGCCGCGACCCGCTATGTCCCACCTGTGGTGACCCCGACGCGTGCCGGCGGCTTCGACCAGAAGATCGCTATCATCGGTGCCGGTCCGGCCGGCCTGTCCTGCGCTTTCTACCTGGCCGAGAAGGGCTACAAGCCCGTCGTGTTCGAGAAAAACGAGCGCCCGGGCGGCATGCTCACCTATGGCATTCCTAGCTTTAAGCTGCAGAAGGACGTTATCGAGGCCGAGGTCGAGGTCATTCGCCTGATGGGTGCCGAGTTCCGCTATGGCGTGGAGGTCGGTCGCGACGTGACGCTCGACGAGTTGCGCGCGCAGGGCTTTAAGGCCTTCTACGTGGCTATAGGCTGCCAGGGCGGCCGCCTTGCCGGTATTCCGGGCGAGGACGCCGAGGACGTGACCGTGGCCGTCGACTTTTTGCGCGAGGTCAACAGCGGCAAGATCGATGCGCTGCCCGGCCGCACCATCGTGGTGGGCGGCGGCAACGTGGCCATCGACGTTGCCCGCAACGCCTGCCGTCTGGGTTCCGAGCACGTTGAGATGTTCTGCCTGGAGAGCGAGGCGCAGATGCCCGCCAGCGAGGAAGAGCGTCGCGAGGCCATCGAGGACGGCGCACACATCAGTTGCGGTTGGGGCCCCAAGGAGGTCCATCTGGACGAGGCCGGCCGTGTGTGCGGCATCACCTTTAAGCGCTGCACGCGCGTCTACGATGACGAGGGCCGTTTTGCGCCCGAGTACGACGAGAACGACCTGCGCCGCGTCGATGCCGACCGCGTGGTCATGTCCATCGGCCAGTCCATCGTGTGGGGCGACCTGCTGGCTGGCTCCAAGGTGGAGCTTGGCCGTGGTCAGGGCGCCCTTGCCGATCCCCAGACCTACCAGACCGCCGAACCCGACATCTTTGTGGGCGGCGACGTCTATACCGGTCCGAGCTTTGCCATCGATGCCATCGCCGCCGGTCACGAGGCCGCCGTGTCCATCCATCGCTTTGTGCAGCCGGGCTCCACGCTCACCATCGGCCGCAACCAGCGCCGCTACGCCGCGCTCGACCGCGACGATGTCGTGATCGAGAGCTATGACAACGCGAGCCGTGAGGTTGCCCACGTGGACCACGAGCGCGAGAAGGCCGCGCCCTTCAGCGAGTACGTCGAGACCTTTACCGAAGAGCAGGTGCGCGCCGAGACCGCCCGTTGCCTTGGCTGCGGTGCCTCAATCGTCGACCCCAACAAGTGCATCGGCTGCGGCCTGTGCACCACCAAGTGCGCGTTCGATGCCATCCATCTGGATCGCGATCGCCCCGAGTGCTCCACGATGGTCAAATACGAGCAAAAGCTCCCGAGCCTTGGCAAGTATGCTTTAAAGCGTGCAATCAAAATCAAGTTCGGTCGTAAATAGGTAACCATGGCGGGTAAGGGGACGGCGCAGACTAGATTTCGCTGTCCCCTTGCTTTGAGTTTGCATCGCATCAACCGTTGTTGAAAGGTTTCTACCTTGCATGAATTGGGAATCGTTTATCACATTATTCGCGATGTTGAGAACGTGGCGCGCGCCAATGGCGTGCGTCGCGTTTCGAGCGTCACGCTGCTGCTGGGCGAGGTCTCGGGCGTCGTTCCCGACTTGCTGCTCGACGCTTGGCGCTGGGCGGCAGATAAAAAGTCCATCACGCAGGGCGCGGAGCTTATCGTGGAGCCCGTCGAGGCCGTGACGCATTGCGAGGCGTGCGGCCGCGACTATGCGACAGTCGAGCACGGCAAGACCTGCCCCCATTGCGGCAGTGGCGATACCTATTTGCTCCAGGGCCAAGAGGTCATGATCAAGCAGATCGAGACCCCCGACGAGGATCCGGCAGACGCTGCCCCCGGCGGCCCTTCTGACGCCCCCGACGCCGTCGACGCCGCTAACCCTCTCCACATCGTCTAGCCCCTAGTCGTTGGGGACGTTCTTGTTTGACTAGTCGTTTAAGAACGTCCCCAACGACTACTTGCGCTAGAGCATAAGTTATACAATTAGTCAAGTTATGTCTGTTTAAACAAAATAGCGGCACGCAGGCGCATTGGGATTAACCTAAAAGCGGCGTTAATGAACAGAGTGTCTGTATATATCTGTGAAAGTAATTGGGAAATCACGTTTTAGTAGGCAATGAGCTGTAAATCAGCAACGTAATCAATTTGTAACAAACTTAGACGTTTAAACAAATAATGCAACCGTTTGCGAATTTAGCTATAAATCCACAAGGCGAACAGGTATACTCCTTTATTGTCGTGTAGGAAATACGTAGACAAAAAGGAGGTTATGTGATGGTAAGTATTGTTCTTGCTAGCCATGGGGACTTGGCAGCTGGAATCAAGCAGACGGGCTCGATGGTCTTTGGCGATCAGCCGTCTGTAGCCGTGGTCTCGCTCGAGCCGAGCATGGGCCCCGACGACTTCCGTGCCAAGGTCGAGGAAGCAGTCGCTTCCTTCGAGGACCAGGAGCAGGTGCTCTTCCTCGTTGATCTGTGGGGCGGCACGCCGTTCAACCAGATCAGCGGGCTCATCGAGGGCCACGATTCCTGGGCTATCGTCACCGGTGTCAACCTGCCTATGCTCATCGAGGCATATTCGCAGCGCTTTGACGCAAAGAACACTGCACATGCGATCGCAAAACATCTCGTGACTGAGGCTAAGGCCGGCGTGCGCGTCAAGCCCGAGTCTCTGGAGCCCGAGGAGAAGAAGCCGGCTGCGGCCGCCGCTGCTCCTGCGGGTGCCATTCCTCCGGGAACGGTGATCGGCGACGGGCACATCAAGATCGCCCACGTCCGTATCGACACGCGCCTGCTGCATGGTCAGGTGGCCACCACGTGGACCAAGCAGATCAACCCCAACCGCATCATCGTGGTCTCCGACGGCGTTGCTCACGACGAGCTCCGCAAGACCATGATCGAGCAGGCTGCCCCTCCGGGAGTCCACGCCAACGTCGTGCCTATCAAGAAGATGGCCGAGGTCGTCAAGGACACGCGCTTTGGCGACACCAAGGCGATGCTGCTGTTCGAGAACCCGCAGGATCTGCTCAGGGCCATCGAGGCCGGCGTCGACATCAAGGAAGCCAACATCGGTTCCATGGCCCACTCCAAGGGCAAGGTCGTCGTCACTAACGCTGTCGCTATGGGCGATGACGATGTCAAGACCATCGAGGCTCTCAAGGCCAAGGGCGTCAAGTTCGAGGTCCGCAAGGTTCCTTCGGATTCCTCCGAGGATCTCGACGCCATGTTGAAGAAAGCTAAGGCCGAACTGGCCGCTCAAGCATAGTAAAGGAGGGTCCGATACATGTCTGCAATCACTATTCTGCTTGTTGCGATTGTCGCGTTGCTTGCCGGTATGGAAGGCATTCTGGATGAGTTCCAGTTCCATCAGCCGCTCGTGGCATGCACGCTTATCGGTCTCGTAACCGGTCACCTTCAGGAGGGCATCCTCCTGGGCGGTTCGCTCCAGATGATGGCCCTTGGCTGGGCTAACGTCGGCGCCGCCGTCGCGCCTGACGCCGCTCTGGCCTCGGTCGCTTCTTCGATCATCATGGTGCTCGCCCTCAACGGTGGCGCCACCGATTCGGCCAAGGCCGTTACCGCCGCCATCGCCGTCGCCGTCCCGCTGTCGGTCGCTGGCCTGTTCCTGACCATGATCTGCCGTACCCTGGCTACCGCTATGGTTCACGGCATGGACGCCTGCGCCGAGAAGGGCGACTTCGCCGGCATCGAGCGTTGGCAGTACGCCGGCATCCTCATGCAGGGTGTTCGTATCGCCATCCCGGCAGTACTTCTGTGCATCATCCCGGCCGAGGCCGTTACCAACGCGCTTAACGCTATGCCCGATTGGCTGTCCGGCGGCATGGCTGTCGGCGGCGGCATGGTCGCTTCCGTCGGTTACGCCATGGTCATCAACATGATGGCCACCAAGGAGACCTGGCCGTTCTTCATCCTCGGCTTTGTCCTTGCTGCCATCCCTCAGCTCACGCTGATCGCCCTTGGCCTCATCGGCATCTCCCTTGCCCTCATCTACCTTGGCCTTAAGGATCTGGCCAAGCAGGGTGGCGGCATGGGCGGTGGCTCCGGTGACCCGCTCGGCGACATTCTGAACGATTACGAGTAGGAGGGGAGTGATACATATGGCAGAGAACAAGATTCAGCTCACCAAGGCTGACCGTAAGAAGGTTTGCTTCCGTCATCAGTTCCTTCAGGGCTCGTGGAACTACGAGCGTATGCAGAACGGCGGCTGGTGCTTCGCAATGATCCCTGCGATCAAGAAGCTCTACACCAGCAAGGATGACCAGATTGCCGCTCTTAAGCGCCACCTGGAGTTCTATAACACCCACCCCTATGTTTCCGCCCCCGTCATTGGCGTTACCCTCGCCCTCGAGGAGGAGCGCGCCAACGGTGCTCCGATTGACGACGTCGCCATTCAGGGCGTCAAGGTCGGTATGATGGGCCCGCTCGCCGGCGTCGGCGACCCCGCCTTCTGGTTCACCCTTCGCCCGATTCTGGGTGCACTGGGCGCTTCCCTGGCCCTGTCCGGCAGCATCGCCGGTCCGCTGCTGTTCTTCTTCGCGTGGAACATCATTCGTTACGCCTTCCTGTGGTACACGCAGGAGTTTGGCTACAAGGTCGGCTCCTCCATCGCCAAGGACCTCTCCGGCGGTCTGATGGGCAAGGTCACCGAGGGTGCTTCCATCCTGGGTATGTTCATCATCGGCGCCCTGGTCGAGCGCTGGGTGTCCATCTCCTTCACCCCGGTCGTCTCCAAGGTCACGCAGTCCGCTGGCGCCTATATCGACTGGGCCAACCTGCCCGCCGGTTCTGAGGGCATCAAGCAGGCATTGACGATGTACAGCTCTGTCGGTGCCAACGCACTCGACCCGGTGAAGGTCACCACGCTTCAGGCCAACCTCGATCAGCTCATCCCCGGCCTTGCCGCCGTGTGCCTGACCCTTCTGGTCTGCAAGCTCCTCAAGAAGAAGGTCAGCCCGATCGTCATCATCCTGGCTCTCTTCGCCGTCGGCATCATCGGTCGCGTCTGCGGCTTCATGTAAGCACGCTTCGGCTTAAGACCGAGAGTTGCTAGGCAAGGGCTTTTGAGCCATTGAAACGGACCGCACCCGGTGGGTACACTGGATGCGGTCCGATTGTTTTTATTGGAGGGCGAGGCGCGTATGGCGCAATCTCAGAACAGCACGGTCGATTTGGCAACGCCGGCAACCTGCCTGATGGGGCTTACCAGTCACGGTAACGTGATGGTGGGCAATAAGGCGTTTGAGTACTATAACGAGCGTAATCCCGAGGATTATATCCAAATCCCGTGGGACGAGGTCGACTATATTGCCGCCGAGGTTTTGCGCGGCACCAAGAAGATTACGCGTTTTGCCATCTTTACCAAAGAGAATGGCCACTTTACGTTTTCGACGCGCAATGACAAGGAAACGCTTCGCGCGGTGCGTAAGTACATTGACGAGGACAAGCTCGTTCGTTCGCCCGACTTTATCGATGTGACGGCTAAGGGCGCCAAGAGCATCCCCTCCGTTATCAAAAACCTCTTCCACAAAGGCAACTAGTCATTAAAGAGCGCTCCCTCAAAGTGGGGCGCAGTCTCCCATGTGGCTCGATCGGGAAAGTGCATCCCAGTTCGAGCGTCGATTCCGGGATGTAGTTTCCGGAACGGGGTCGTTTGGGAAACCGTGTCCCGTTTCGAGCCGAAATTCTGGGTCACAGTTTCCCAGCGAGGTCTCATGGGGAAAGTCTGACCCAGAATTTGCCTGGATAGTGGGACGCACTTTCCGGAGGGCTGTTCCACCGCAACTTCGAAGAGTGGGTATACGCTGCATTACAGCGGCGTAAATCTGCTACACTAATACAACATGCCTCCGTAGCTCAGGGGATAGAGCACCGCTCTCCTAAAGCGGGTGTCGACGGTTCGAATCCGCCCGGGGGCACCAGAGATTTGTCGAGCCCGGTACACCGCCACGGTGCCGGGCTCTTCTGGTTCATGCCATGTCAAAAACGAAGCGCCCGCTTGCTGGGGGAGCAAGCGGGCGCCTGTGAGCGAATATGTTTGCGGCGAGAGCCGTAATGAGCGGTTGGGTTGCGACTAGTTGGTCGTACCGGAATCGTCGCCCGTGCTCGTGCCTGAACCCGAACCCGAGCCAGAAAGTGCAACCGTCAGCGTAATCGTGCTGTCGGTGGACTGTTTGCCGGTGGGGGAGACGCCCGTAACGGTGGCGTTTTCATTGCCGCTCACGGGGTTGCCGTTCTGATCGCAGAATGCGATGTTGTAGAACCCGGCGTTGTTGAGCGCGGTGACGGCCGCGGAGATGCTCTTGCCGTACAGGTTGCCCGGAACGCTGGCCTTGCCGGACTTCTTGGCAATGACGACGGTAATCGTGGCGCCAGGCTTCTGCTTGCCGCTGGGGTTCCAGCTAATCACGGTGCCCTCGGTAACCGAATCGTTCTCCTGGTAGCTCACGTCGACGCCAAAGCCTGCCATATCGAGGGCGTTGCGCGCCTGGGCCTCGGTCATGTCGGTCAGATCGGGGACGGAGGTGGTGTCAGGACCGCTGGAGACCTTGTACGAGATGGTCGTGCCCTTCTCGACTTCCTTACCGGGTTCGGTGCCCTGCTCAAAGACCTGGCCCTCATCGGCCTCGTTGGCCTCCTCGGAGGCGTTGCCCTTCAGGCCAACGCTTGCCAGCGCGGCTTCTGCCTGGTCCTTGGTCAGGCCGACAAGCCGGGGAACCTCAACCTTCTCGGAGGGCTTGGGGCCCTTGGAGATTACCAGGTTCACCTTGGTGCCCTTGGCCTTCTTGGTTTTGCCGTTGGGCGTCTGCTCGGCGACCTTGCCCTCGTCGATATCGTCGTTGTAGCTTTGGTCGATGGTGCCGACCTCGAGGCCGGCTTCCTTGATCTGCTCGACGGCAGTCTGCTGGTCCTTGCCCAGCACATCGGGCACGGTGACCTGCTCGCCGCCAAAGAGTCCTGTGGCAAAGGCCACCACGATACCGATGACGGCAACGGCTGCCACCACGGCGGCGATGATCTTGTTCTTGTTGGATTTGGGCTTTTCGACCTCGTAGGAGCCGGTGGAGCCCGAAACCGAGCTACGGGCGGTATTCTGGCCGCTCACGCCCGAGACGGGACGCACCATGGCGCGCGTCTGATCGGAAAGCTCGCGAGTCTTGGTGGCGCCCAGCTCACCGGGGGCACCGATGATGCGCGTGGGCTCCGAGATGTTGACGGCACGGCCCGACAGGTAGCTGTTGAGCACCTGACGCAGCTCGTCGGCGGTCTGGAAGCGGTTTGCCGGGTCCTTCTCCATGCACTTGAGGATGATGCGCTCAAGGTCGGCGTCGACACCGGAGTTGATCTGGCTCGGCGGAATAGGCAGCTCGTTGACCTGCTTGAGTGCGACCGAGATAGCGTCGTCACCGTCAAAGGGAACGCGGCCGGTGGCGCACTCGTACATCACGACGCCCAGCGAGTAGATATCCGAGGTGGGGCCGAGGTCCTGACCACGGGTCTGCTCGGGGCTGACGTAGTGGGCGGTTCCCAGCACGTTGTTGTCTTGCGTGAGGTGGCTGTTCTTGGCGCGCGCGATGCCAAAGTCCATCACCTTGATGTTGCCGTCTGGCAGCACCATGATGTTCTGCGGCTTAATGTCGCGGTGGATGATCTCGTGCTTGTGGGCGACCGAAAGCGCGGAGCTGATCTGCGAGCCGATCTGGGCGACCTTCTTGGGGTCGAGGGCGCCGTGGCTCTTGATGCCGCTCTTAAGGTCGGTGCCGCGCAGGTACTCCATGACGATGTAATAGGTGTCGCCGTCCTTGCCCCAATCGTAGACGCCCACGATATAGGGGGAGGAGAGACCGGCTGCTGCCTGGGCCTCCTGCTTAAAGCGTGCGGCGAAGGTTGCGTCGCCAGCATACTGCGGCAGCATGATCTTGACGGCTACCGTGCGGTCGAGGACCTGGTCCTGCGCACGGTAGACGGTCGCCATACCGCCTGTCCCCACCTTATCCTTGAGGAGGTATCTTCCCCCGAGGACCCTCTGTTCCATTCCTGCTCCTAACATAACTATTCGCTCAACGACGTGTGTAGTACCTACGATGTGGCCGCTGGGGCCGTGTGGCGCGTTGCCGCTAACTCTTCGGTCGCGGCGCGCCTCGGGTGTCCGATTCGATCATGGGCATCACGCTCCCTGTGCGGCGAGCGCCGCGGTCAGGACGATGCCGGCAATCTTGGCGGCCTTGACGTCATGCTTGTCGTAATCCTCTAAGGCCACCGAGATAGCGACCGTGGGTGAATCGTAAGGTGCAAAGCCAACGAACATCGAGTTGACGTTGGTGCCGCCGGTTTCGGCCGAGCCGGTCTTGCCGGCGACCTTGACGCCGGGGATTTGGGCATCGGTGCCGGTGCCGGACTGGACGACGGCAAGCATGGCCTGCTTGACCTGGTCGGCCGTGGCGGAGCTGACGGCCTGACCCAGCGAGCGGGACTGCGTGGTCTTGACCACGGTTCCGTCCGGGGCGAGTACCTGGGCTACAAAGTACGGGTCCATGACTACGCCGCTGTTAGCGATGGCGGCGGCAATCACGGCGTTTTGCATGACGGTGGTCTGCGGGCCGGGCGTGTGGTCCATGCCGACAGGCTGGCCGGCGCCGGCCCAGGCGGTCTCCCACTCGGTCATGAGCGACGGGTCGGCCATGATGGAGGCCGCGGAGGTCAGGTCCTGGCCGAGCTTTTGGCCGTAGCCAAAGGCGTTGGCAAACTGCACGAGCGTGTTTGCGCCAACTTCGTTTGCCACCTGGCCAAAGACGACGTTGGAGGACACGGCAAAGGCCTGCTGCAGGCTGATGGTGCCGTAGCTCTCGTTGGCATAGTTGGTGACCGGTGCGTTGCCGATGTCCATGGAGCCGGGCGCCTGGTAGGTGCTGGTAAGGCTGGCGGTACCGGTCTCGAGTGCCGCGGAAAGCGTAACGACCTTAAACGTTGAGCCCGGCGTGTACAGCGCGTCCATGGCGCGATTGTACATGGAGCCGTCCTCGCCGCCGCCCGTCTGCAGCAGGGCATCGATGTTGGTGTTGTCGTAGGTGGGCGAGCTGGCACATGCGAGCACCGCGCCGGTACGCGGGTCGATGACCACTACAGCGCCCTTAAAGCCCTTGAGTGCCTGCTCGGCCGCCGTCTGGATACGCGAGTCGATGGTGAGCTTGGCGGTGTTGCCCGGCTGGGTCTGGCCCGCGAGCGACGCGATGGCGTTGTTCCAGCTGGAGTAGTCCTTAGAACCGGTGAGCGTGTCGTTCATGACGCTCTCGATGGCGGTGGTGCCATACTGCTGGCTCACGTAGCCAACCACGTGCGCTGCCAGGTTACCGTTGGGGTAGGAGCGTACGTAGGTGCCGTCCTCCTGCTGCAGCGACTCGGCCAGCGTCACGCCGTCGGACGTGATGATGGAGCCGCGCTGGATGTACTTGGAGCGGGCGATGGTGTGGTTGTTGGTCGGCATGTCCTGATAGTCCTTGGCCTTAATGACCTGGACATAGGTGAGGTTGCCGATAAGGATGGCGAACAGCGCCGTAAAGGCGAGCACCGCACGGGTTAGACGGTTGGCGAGCGCAACGCGGCCGAGCACACCGGATTCAGGCGTGTCGAGCAGGCGACGGCGCATGCGCGAGCCGACGGAATGGCTGCCGCTGCCGTAGGAAGACGAGGTGGCAAAGCGCGTGCCCGTCGGGGCGGCGGCAGATGCGACCTGATCATCGGTGATGGCGGCCATGGTGCCGGTGCCGGTAAGCTCGGCCTCGCGTCCGGTCGCCTCGTCACCGGCGCGCAGCAGGAGCGCGACGATGATAAAGCTTGCCAGCAGCGAGGAGCCGCCCTGGCTCATAAAGGGCAGGGTGACGCCGGTCAGCGGGATCAGGCGGGTTACGCCGCCAACGATCAAGAAGGCCTGGAAGCTGATGGCTGCCGTAAGACCGGTGGCGCTAAAGGCGGCGAGGTCGGATTTAGCGCGGGCAGCCGTGGTGAGGCCACGCACGGCAAAAAGCATAAACAGGATGAGCACGGCGCCGCCGCCCAAAAGGCCCATCTCCTCGCCGATAGCCGAAAAGATAAAGTCGGACTCGACGACGGGGATGTTGTTGGCCATGCCGTTGCCGATGCCAACACCGACCAGGCCGCCATCGGCAAGCGAGAAGAGCGACTGGACGATCTGGTAGCCCTGGCCCTGGGCGTCCTTAAACGGATCGACCCAAACCTGGAAACGCACCTGAACGTGAGACAGGAACTTGTAGGCGCCCACAGCTCCAACGGCTAAGAGCGCAAGGCCGATAACGACATACGAAAAGCGCCCCGTGGCAACGTAGAGCATCAGCAAGAAGATGGTGTAGAACAGCACGGCCGAACCCAGGTCGCGTTCGAAGACGACGACGAGCAGGCACACACCCCACACGGCAAACAGCGGCAGCAGCAGTCGCAGGCGAGGGATCTTAAAGCCCAGGATCTTGCGGTTGGAGATGGAGAGCAGCTCGCGGTTCTCGGCCAGGTACCCAGCCAGGAACAGCACGATAAAGACCTTGGCGAACTCGCCAGGCTGGATGGTAAAGCCCGCGATGCGAATCCACAGCTTGGAGCCCGAGATCGTGGTGCCGATAAAGATGGGCAGCATCAGCAGGATGATGCCGATGATGCCAAAGGTGTACTTGTAGCGCATGACCACGTCGAGGTTTTTGACCAGTGTGAGCGTTCCCACCATCAGGGCCACCGAGACAAACAGGATGATGAGCTGTGAGATGGCGAGAGCGGGGGCGAGGCGTGTCACGAACGTGATGCCGATGCCCGAAAGTATAAATACGATGGGTAGGATGGCGGGGTCGGCGCCGGGCGCCAAGATGCGCACGGCGATATGTGCCGCGGCGAAGGCGGCAAAGAGGCCGATCGGCACGGCGAGCGTCTCAAAGGAGATGGCGGCGCCCGCGGTGAGCACGTACATCGCATACAGCAGGATGACGGGGAACGCCGAGGCGATGAGCAAGAGCAGCTCGGTGTTGCGGCGACTCATAAGCGGCACTCCCTTTCTAATTCTTATCGGAGGCTTCGGCCTCGGCGGACTGTTCGGCGGTTTTCTCGGAATCTGATTCGGAGGTCGATCCCTGATTGGTGTTGTCGCGAATCGTCTGCGCGTCAATCACCTGGCGGGTCTGCTCCTCGTCGATCTGGTGGCGGTACTTGGATATCGTGTCCTGCGCATCGTCGACACTTGTTTGCGGAATGCCCGCCTTGAGGCGGTTTTGCGTGTCTTCGGGCAGGTCGGATAGCTTGATGCTGGTTTCGCTTTCGAGCCAGTGGAGCTTGAGTCCGAGCGGCTTGCCGGGCAGGCCGCGCCAGACGGCGACATTGCCCTGGTAGGTACCCAGGTAGTACGAGCCGGTGACACCCGTGTAGGCCCAGATGCCAGCTGTCAGCACAAAGACGAGGGCCAGAATGGCGGCGATAGTAATGTTGCGGCGACGCACGCGCTGCGCCTCGCGCATAACGCCATCGTCAACCAGGTCAACGACTACTACGGTCACGTTGTCGTGGCCGCCGGCGGCAAGCGCAGCGTCCACTAGGTTGTCGACGCAGATTTGCGCGGTTGAGGACTGCGTAGCGATGTTCTCGATATCGCTATCGGGAATCATGCTCGAAAGGCCGTCAGAGCACAGGATCAGGCGGTCGCCTTCCTCGATATGCAGAGTGAAGTGGTCGGCATACATGGCGGGGTCCGAGCCCAGCGCACGGGTGATGACCGAACGGTTGGGGTGGACGCGAGCCTCGTCTGCCGTAATCTCGCCGGCGTCCACGAGTTCTTCCACATAGGAGTGGTCGCGGGTCACGCGGATGAGCGTGCCCTCGTGGAGCAGGTAGGCGCGCGAGTCGCCCACGTGGGCGATGGCGAGCGTATCGTTTTCGATATAGGCGCAAGTGGCTGTGCAGCCCATGCCGGGCTTGCCCAGGCCATTCAAGGCGGCCTCGATTACGGCGGCGTTAGCGGCCTCGACGGCTGCCGCCAGGCGTGCGGCGTCGGCGGACTGCGGGGCCGTCTTGGCAATAGTCTCAACGGCGATGGAAGAGGCCACCTCGCCGGCAGCGTGACCACCCATGCCGTCGCATACGCAAAAGAGCGGCGACTGCACCAGGTAGGAATCCTCATTGTGCGGGCGCACGCAGCCAACGTCGGAGCGGGCGCCCCACATGAGTTGCGTGGTGGTGCCGGCATCATAGGTCGAGTCGGTCTCGATGCGCTCCTCGGTCAGGGGCTCAAAGCTCATGGTCGACCCGGGGTCTTTGAGCTTGGCCTCAACGGCGGCAACGTCGATTTCGGCTGTGTCACCGGGAGAGACGGTGTCGGTCTCGGCGTTTGATTCGGAATCGCCGGTGTCCGGGGAGTCGGGCTCCTCGGAAACGCGGGCGGTCGGCTCGTCATCTTGCGGGCTGACGTCTATAGGCTCGGGCGCCGGCGTAGACGCGGGCGCAACCTCGGATGCCGGGGCTATGGGAAACGCCGGCGCGGCGGGCTCGGGTGCCGCAAACACCGCAGCGCTCTCGTTGATTGCCGCGGCGACGGGCTCTGCAAAGTGAGCCGGCGCCGGGGTTGCTTCGGGCGCTGTGGGCTGTTCCGCAGCATGTGCGCCGATGGGCGCCGCTACGGCATCCTCTTCGTCCTCGTTATCGGCGAGATCCGAAATATCATGCGTTACTTGCGAAAGAGGCAGGGAGAACACGGTGTCCTCGGGCTCCACGGGTGCGGAGCCCGCCGGAGCGGCGTGGGCCGGCGCAGCTGTGGCGGTGGCCGGTGCCTCGGTCATAGTTGCGGACTTGTTCTCCTCGTCGATCATCGACGGTTCACCTTCATGACCACGTCGCCAATCTGGACTTCGTCGCCCTCACGCAGCGTCGCGGGCTCCACGAGCTGGCGGCCGTTGACGAGCGTGCCGTTAAGCGAGTTGAGGTCCTCGATGATGAGCGCCGGGCCCTGCAGCGAAAAGCGCGCATGCGAGGCCGAGACGAACGGTTCGTTGATGCAGATGTCCGAAGACGGAGAGCGACCGACGATGACGGGGCCGAGCATGTCTACGTGGATGCCGCGGATACCGCGCGGGCCCTTGTCCACATCGATCGTCCAGATAGCCGAGTCGCGGCGCTGTCCGCGCACAAGTCCCACGCCGGTCTTCATGACGGCGAACAGGAAGATATAGAGCAGGGCGACCAGGACGATGCGGCCTGCAAAAAGGACGATATCGATGTTCATAAGCGACTATCCCCTAAATTCAAAGGTGCTCAGGCCAAACGTCAGCAGATCGCCGTTGCGCAGCGGGCAGCGCGTAATGCGGCGGTTGTTGACGAGTGTGCCGTTGGTGGAATTGAGGTCCTCGATCGACCAATCCGAGCCCGTAAAGGTGAGCTGGGCGTGGCGGCGCGACACGTTGGGGTCGCGCAGGGCGATGTCAGAAACTGAGCGCTCGCGACCGATGGTCACCTGTGCGGAGGTGATGCTATGGCTCTCGCCGCTCACGACGTCGACGAGCTGGGCGAGCGGGCGCTGCGGGGCGCGAGTGCTCGCCATGTTGGAGGCGATACCGGCTGCGGCGCCTAGGCCCACGGCGGCACCGGTCGCGG
>UQNC01000029.1 GCA_900542175.1 uncultured Collinsella sp.
TGGAGAGAGCGCTCCCGCAAACTGCCTCTTGACAACTTATAGGAGCGTCGGTTTTGAGCACTGCGTTGCCAATATGTACTTTTTGCCCATGGGTGCCGTGATGCACGCGTGCGGCTATGGCGCCGACGTCGCCGGCGCCGATGCGCTCAACGTCGCGGGCATTGCGTTTAACCTGTCCGCCGCCACGCTGGGTAACATTGTGGGCGGCGCGGTTCTGATCGCGCTCGGCTACTGGTTTATCTACGCCAAGAAGTCCGAGGCGTAAGGTACCGTCTGTTTGACGTTGGGCCTCCCGCGGGGCGTTGCCGTGCGGGAGGCTTTTTTGGCCTGGGGCCCGGTGCCGGGCTGTTGGCTTGTTGTGTTTGGCTGATGAAAGGGGTAAACGAGATGGCATCTGCTGTGGAGCGTGACGGTCGCGCCGTGGTGACCACATGCGGGGGATGCTATGCCGATTGCGCCTTTGCGGCACGCGTTGAGGACGGCTGCGTGTTGGCCGAGTTGCCGGTGCCGGGGCACCCGTGCGCTGCGCGTGCCCTGTGCGCCCGCGGACGGCATCGCCTGGCAATGCCGTTTGACGAGCGCGACCGCATTGTGCACCCCATGCGTCGGCGAGCTGATGGCTCGGGGTTCGATGCGATTTCGTGGGACGAGGCGTTCGCGCAGATTGCGGCGCGCCTTGGGGGGATTGTTGACGCGCGCGGGCCCCGTGCGCTGGGCATGACGCTCGGCGTGCCCTCGTTCGACCGCTACTGGGGCTATCGTCTTATGCACGCGCTGGGTTCGCCCAACGTGTACGGTGCCGACGGTGCCTGCGAGGTAAGCCGACTTACCGGCTGGGAGCACAGCCTGGGCTACAGTCCCGCCTCCGACCTGGCGCATACCGATTGCATTATGTACCTGGGGCGTTCCATTGTCGATTCGTCGACGATGGGGGCCGTTGACGCGCTCAACGATGCCCGTCGCCGTGGGGCGAAGATTATCGTGGTTGACCCCCGGCGCAGCGGCTCGGCTGCACTTGCCGACCGCTGGTTGCGCGTGCGCCCGGGCTGCGACTTGGCGCTGCTGTTGGGTATTGCGCATGTCTTGATTGCCGAGGACCTGTATGACCACGAGTTCGTGACCCGCTATACCACGGGTTTTGACGAGCTGGCGCAGGCGGCCCGTGCTTGGACGCCCGAGTGGGCCGAGTCGATGTGCGACGTGCCGGCCGCAGAGATCGCCGCCACGGCGCGCGATCTAGCTGCGGCCGCGCCTGCTGCCGTGGTGGACGCCGGCTTTCATGGCGGCATTGGCATCGCGTATGCCAATAGCACCCAGACCGCGCGCGCTATCTGCTTGGTCGATGTGCTGCTGGGCTGTATTGGACATGTGGGCGGCGCGCTCAATCCACCCACACCGCTTGCGCTGGGCGACCTTGATCCCGCACGCTTTGCGACGCCGCCGGTGTCGCACATGTCCAAGCTGGGATCCGAGCGCTATCCACTGGTCGATCCGGTGCGCGGCCTGTGTACGACCATCGGTCAGTCGATTCTTGCCGGCGATTTGCGTGGGCTCATCGTCTATGCCAGTAACCCCGGTGCGGGCTATGGTAATGCACAAGCTTGGTTGGGTATTTTGCAGCAGCTCGACTTGCTCGTGACGATTGATATTCGCTGGTCCGAGACGGCGCGTGCTTCTGACTTCGTGCTGCCCGACGTGACGTATCTGGAAGCCGACCGCGGCGTGGGCACGGTCGTGGGCGCCAACGATTCGCGGGTGTTCTACCGCAACGCCGTGCTGCCTGTGCAGCATGACGACACACGTCCCGGTCGGGAGATTTTTGCCGGTCTGGCGCAGGCGTGTGGCGCGGGCGAGTACTTCCAGTTTACGTCTGACGATCTGGCGGCTGCCCAGGTGGCGCCTTTTGGGATCAATCTGGACGAGCTCAAGGAGCGCGGCTGGGCCGACACGGGTGTTGCGTTGCCGTCGCGTACGGGCGAGCCGGCGATTCCCTTGGATGGCGGCAAAATTGCGCTGGCAAGCGACGTATGGGAACGAGCCGGTCTGGGTCGTGTGCCCAACTGGATCGCTCCCATGGTGGAGCCTGGCCCGGGGATGTTTCGCCTCATTAGCGGCAACCGTCCCTTTGAGTCGCATACCTCGCGAAGGCTTGCAGCCCAAGGTGCCGCTGAGGCTGGGTCGGACCTGGATGCCGTGCAGATGAATGCCGATACTGCTGCGCACATGGGCATCGCCGACGGCGAGATCGTCGAACTCGTGAGCGATATGGGCCGCGACCGCGCGCGTGTGGAGACGACGCCGTATCTGCATCCGGCGTGCATCTTCACCTCGGCCGCCCCCGGTGGGCGTTCGTTTGACGCCGATGCCGGTGGCGCTCAAGGCTTGGGCGTGGGCCCGCTCGACCATACGCCGTTGCGTTGGGACCCGTTGACGGGTGCCGCGCTCACCCAGGAAAACGCCGTTCGCGTGGAAAAGATCGTCGCGTGCGGGGATAATGACGAGTAATTGACTCAGCTGATGTATTCGACTGATCCACGTTTCTTTTGAAAGGCCGCACATGAGCGATAGCCAGAACATGTCCGATGAGGTACGCGCCCGCCTTCGCGCTATTCCTTCCGTCAACGAGATGCTCGCAGAGTGGCCGGTTGTGAAGGCGGCGGGGGAGACCTGCGACGCGGTGGTGCATGCTGCCGTGACGGCCGAGCTCGACGAGGAGCGCGCCGCCATTCGCGCCGGTGCCGCCCCGCGCTCTAAGCGCGACCTGGCCTCGGCCATCGAGTGGCGTGCGCATCGATCCGCACTGCCGAGCCTGCGTCCTGCCGTCAACGCCACGGGTGTGGTCATCCATACCAACTTGGGTCGCGCCCCGCTCGCGGAGTCGGCGGCAAAGGCCGTGGCCGAGGTCGCGCGTGGGTACAGCACGCTCGAGTACAGTGTGGACACCTGCTCGCGTGGGTCGCGCAAGGAACATGCCGCGCAGCTGATCCGCTCGCTTATCGGTGCCGAGGACGCGCTGGTCGTTAATAACAACGCCGCCGCTGTGCTGCTGGTGCTGGCGACCCATGCCGCAGGCAGGGAGGTCATCGTCAGTCGCGGCGAGCTTGTCGAGATCGGCGGCAGCTTCCGCATCCCCGATGTCATGGCGGCTTCGGGCGCCAAACTCGTCGAGGTCGGGGCCACCAACCGCACGCACCTGTCGGACTACGAGCGCGCCATCACGCCCGATACGGCCATGATCCTCAAGGTCCATCCTTCCAACTATCGCATCGAGGGCTTTCACGAGGAGGTGGGCTCTCGGGAGCTTGCCGCCCTGGCCCACAAGCATGGTCTGCTGTTCTACGAGGACCAGGGCTCGGGCGCGCTGTTGCCCGACGACATCCTGGTGCGCGGCGGTGAGGAGCCCACGCCGGCTTCGGTCGCGGCGGGGCTCGATATCGTATCATGCTCGGGCGATAAGCTGCTCGGTGCCGCACAGGCGGGCATTATCATGGGCCGCCGCGAGCTGGTCCAGGCCTGCGGGTCGCATCCGCTTATGCGTGCCCTGCGTCCTGGCAAGCTGGCTCTGTCGGCGCTCGAGGCCACGCTGCGTATCTACATGGACGGCGCCGATGTTGCCCATCGCGATATTCCGGTACTCAGCATGCTTACGCTGCCGCAGGCCCATTTGGAGCGACGTGCCCGCAAGCTTCGCGATCGTATGGTCGCCGGGCTCGATAAGGCCGGTTGCCCTTGTGCCGTTGAGTTGGAGATTGTCGAGGAATCGTCGACCCCCGGTGGCGGCTCGCTGCCTACCGTGGAGCTGCCCACGATGTGCGTTGCCGTGTGTCTTGTTGACGAGCGCCTGACGGTCGACGCGCTCAAACGCTCGCTCGTTCAAGACTTCGATACGCCGGTCGTCACGCGCGCCTCGCACGACCGCATTCTGTTTGATGTGCGCACGCTCGTGGGCGACCGCGATATCGAGACGGCGGCATCGACGCTCGTCGCGTGCGTTGAGAAGGCGATTGTTCGATGAGTGAGGTTCAGGCGCTGGTGGAGTGTCCCGTTATCGTTGGCACGGCGGGCCACGTTGACCACGGTAAGTCGGCGCTCATCGAGGCGCTGACGGGTAAAAACCCCGACCGCCTGGAAGTTGAACGTCGTCGCGGCATGACCGTGGAGCTTGGCTTTGGCGAGCTGGCGCTGCCGAGTGGCAAGATCGTCGGCCTGGTCGACGTGCCGGGCCACGCGCATTACCTGCGCGCTATGGTGCAGGGCGCCACGGGTATCGACGTGGCCGTGCTGGTGGTTTCGGCCGTCGAGGGCGTGATGCCGCAGACCCGAGAGCACGTGCATGTGCTGGAGCTGCTGGGCATCACACACATGGTGGTCGCGCTGACGATGTGCGACCTGGCTGATGCCGAGATGACCGAGCTTGCCGAGCTTGATGTTGATGACTTTTTGTCGGACACCGTGTTTGCGGACGCGCCGATCGTGCCTGTGTCGTCCAAGACAGGCGAGGGGATCGAACGACTGCTCGCCGTGCTCGACGAGCAGGTGGGTGCCTGCTGGGATGCCTGTCGCGAGCGTGCCGAGCGGAGCGATGCCGCGCCGCGCCTGCCGATTGACCGCTGCTTTACGATCAAGGGCGTCGGCACCGTCGTGACGGGAACACTGCACGATGCGCCGGTTGCGGTGGGCGACGAGCTGATGGCTTTGCCGTCGCGCACGGTCTGTCGCGTGCGCGGGATTCAAGTGCATGGCGATACGCCGCGAGCACTGCCTGGACAGCGCGTGGCACTCAACTTGGTGGGCGATGCCGTCACCGCGCTCGATCGCGGTGAGATGCTCGGTGTGGCGGGCCGCTTTGGCCAGACGATGCGTTTTATGATGACGTTTACGTATTTGGGCCGCGAGGGCGCCAAGCCGCGCGTGCTCGAGTCGAGCGCGCGTGTGCATGTGATGGCCGGCACGGCCGAGGTCGTCGGCCGCATCATGCTTTTGGAGGGCGAGGCCCCCATGGCGGTGGGCGAGACCCGTACCCTACAGGTGCGCTTGGAGGAGCCGCTGCCGCTGCGAGCCGGGGACCATGTTGTGGTGCTGTCCTATTCGCCCGTGATGCTTATTGGCGGCGGGCGCGCGCTGCTTTCGCGCTGCCGTCGCTCGCGCGAGCTTTCGGCCGGCGAGCGCGCGCTGTTTGCGGCGCTCGAGTCCGGCGATATCGCGGGCGGTGTGGGCGCTTGGCTGGCGCTGCAGACGCTGCCGGTTACGCCGGTTGATGTTGCCGAGGCTTTGGATCTTGGTGTCGGCGAGGTCGATGCCGCACTGCGCGGGTTGGTGGCGCAGGGCTCCGTTCGCAAGCTTGCCGTGGGTGATGCGGGCCTTTTGGCGGACGCCGTGGTGCTCGACGCCGCGATGGATGCACTGGCGGCGACCCTGTCAGCCATGCACGCGGCGGCTCCCAAGGAGACAGGCTTTACGCCCGGCGCCGTTGCCCATGCTGCGTGGCCTGCCGCTGATGAAGGCGTTGCCGCGGCCCTGATTTACGAGGGCTGCTCGCGCGGCGTGTGTGCCTCCGAGGGCGCCGAGGTGTTCGACCCGCACTCCGCTGCCGCCGCGGCGCGTGTGGTGCGCGAGGCCTGCGAACGTATCGTTGCCTTGCTGGACGAAGCCGGCCTCGATGCACCGGCGCTTCCCGAGGTTGGCGAGCAGTTGCAGCTCGATCGCGACACCATGACGCGTGCCCTGCGCGAGCTTTCGCTCAACCGTTTTATCGTGAAGGTCGAGCGCGACGTTGCCCTGTCCGCTGCCGCCGAGGCCCATGCGCGCGAGCTCGTCGCCGCCGCCATTGAGGCAGCCGGCGGCGCTGCCACCACGAGCGTGCTGCGCGAGGCCCTGGGCGTGTCGCGCAAACGGGCCATCAGCATCTTGGAGCACCTGGATGCCGTGCGCTTTACGGTGCTCGACAAGGAAGCCGGCGGCCTGAGGTCCCTGCGCTAGATCGGCTGCTCGGTTTGGTAAAATACCGCCGCACTTGGGAACGGATGGGCTCCGGTGGGCTCCGCGGTCCTCAAAACCGTTGCGAGGCGTGCAAAACGTCTTGGATGTGTTCGATTCACATACGTTCCCGCCATATGCTACCAGCGTTTTTGTGCTCGCGGTCTTGCTGCGTGCCGCAAAGGCGCTGTTTTGTTTTTGCACGAGCTTTTCGTAGCGCCGCTATTTCGGCGGCTGTATTTAGCTTCGTGCACCGGGTTTCGGGCATGCCGATGGAGGTGTTTTGCCGTATGACTACCGTAAGACGTGCCGATCTTTCTTGTGTCGTCCAGGCGGGCGGGCTGTCCTCGCGCATGGGCTGCGATAAGGCGCGCATGGCGTTTTGCGGCGAGCCGCTCATCGAGCGCGTGCTGGGTCGGCTGGCGCCAGTTGCCGGCGAGTTGGTCGTGACGACTTCGCGTCCCAGCGAGCTTGCCTACCTTGAGGAGCACACGTTTGGCGGCCTGGTGCCGCGTGTGGTGGCGGATCTTGAAGGGTCGGCGGGCGCCATGCGCGGCATCGCGAGCTCGTTGGCTGCGGCTCGGCTGCCTCTCGTGGCGATCGTTGCCTGCGATATGCCGTTTGTCTCGCCGGAACTCATCGGCGCGCTTGCCGATCGTGTTGAGGCCGAGGCGCTCGATGTGTCCGTGCCGCGCGAGGAGCGGGGGATTGAGCCGCTTTGCGCTGTCTGGCGCCGTGACGCGTGCGCGCCGGTTGCCCAAGAGCTGCTCGCCTGCGACCGCCAACGCATTCGCTGCCTGATCAATCGCGTTCAAGCTGGTTATATGGATGAGCCGCAGATCGTTAAGGCCGCGGGCTCCACGCTCTGCTTCGAGAACGTCAATACGCCCGAGGAGTTTGCGGCGGCCGAGTTGCTTGCCTAGACGATTGGAGTTGCCATGTCTCACGATATTTGCCCCGACACGGGAGAGCCTTGCACTTGCGACGGGTCCGAACCCTGTACCTGCGGCTGCGGAGGCTGCGGGCATACCGCGGAAGAGGAAGCGGCCGCCGCGGCGTATCGTGAGGCACACCGCGGCGGCCCGTCCGGTGATGCCCTCGACCATGAGCGCAAGATTATCGTGTCGTTTGACAGCACCTTCGATGTGATGGAATGCGAGCAGCTGTGCCTGGATGCCGGTGTGCCCGGGCGCATCATGCCGCTGCCCGGCTCCATCACCGCCGGCTGCGGCCTGTGCTGGGCCATGCCGTTCTCGGGCGATGCGCTCGCCGCCTTCCGTGCTGCCACCGAAGGCCGCATAACCCCCGCCGACTACCATCAGCTCGTCCTCTAACTACCACACCACAAAGGTGCTGTCCCCAATGTGGTGGTTTGGAACACGTGGACGAAACAGGTTTGAAACACGGGTTTTGCACGTCAGGCACTCAAAAACGCCTCTACCTGCATCGTAATCAAAACGAAACATCTGCTCGTCTGCTTATGCGAAACTTTCCCGCAACAGTGCGATATTATCCATACACGATAAAGTTCGCGGCGCACAGGGTGCCGCGACCGACACTTTTCGTTTCCCGTCATTGGAGGAAGCATGAGCTACACGCAGAAAGTTCTCGACGAGCTCAAGGCCCGCTGTCCCGAGCAACCTGAGTTCATCCAGGCCGCGACCGAGATCCTCGGCACTATCCAGCCGGCGCTCGACGCCCATCCCGAGTACGAGGAGGCCGCCCTGCTGGAGCGCCTCGTCGAGCCCGAGCGCATCGTTATGTTCCGTGTCCCCTGGGTCGACGACCAAGGCAAGGTCCAGGTCAACCGCGGCTACCGCGTCGAGTTCAACTCTGCTATTGGACCCTACAAGGGCGGCCTGCGCTTTAACCCGACGGTCACCCTGGGCATGCTCAAGTTCCTGGGCCTGGAGCAGATCCTCAAGAACAGCCTGACCACCCTTCCCATGGGCGGCGGCAAGGGCGGCTCCGACTTTGACCCCAAGGGCAAGTCCAACAACGAGATCATGCACTTCTGCCAGTCCTTCATGACCGAGCTCTATCGCCACATTGGCCCCAACACCGACGTTCCTGCCGGCGACCTGGGCGTTGGCGGCCGCGAGGTTGCCTACATGTTCGGTCAGTACAAGCGCCTGACCAACGAGTGGACCGGCGTCCTTACCGGCAAGGGCCTCTCCTTTGGCGGCTCGCTCGCCCGTACCGAGGCCACCGGCTACGGTCTGGTCTACTTTGTGGACGAGTACCTCAAGAGCCGCGGCGAGTCCTTCGAGGGCAAGAACGTCGTCGTTCACGGCTCCGGTAACGTCGCTATCTACGCGGTCCAGAAGGTCGCCCAGCTCGGCGGCAAGGTCCTGGCTTGCTCCGACACTCACGGCTGGGTCGAGGATCCCGACGGCATCGACTACACCGTGCTCGAGCATGTCTACAACAAGAAGCGCTCCGGCCACGACAAGGGCGTCACGCTCGCTATGTACGTTGACGAGAAGCCCAATGCCACGTGGCACGAGGGCGACGGCCGCGGCGTGTGGCAGCTTCCCTGCGACATCGCGCTGCCCTGCGCTCGCGAGAACACGCTGCTGCTCGAGGACGCCCAGGCGCTCGTCGCCAACGGCTGCAAGGTGGTCGGCGAGGGCGCGAACATGCCCACGACCATCGAGGCCACGACCTACTTCCAGGAGAACGGCGTCGCCTTTATGCCCGGTAAGGCTGCCAACGCCGGCGGCGTGCTCGTGTCCGGCCTGGAGATGAGCCAGAACGCCGAGCACCTGTCCTGGACCTTCGAGGAGGTCGACGGCAAGCTCGAGCAGCTCATGCGCGGCATGTTCCACAACGTGGACGACACCGCCAAGGAGTACGGCGAGGAGGGCAACTTCGTCATGGGCGCCAACATCGCCGGCTTCCTGAAGGTCGCCGACGCCATGCTCGCCCAGGGCGTCTGCTAAACCCTGCCTGACATAGCATGTAATGAGGCTCTCGGCTCAACGCCGGGAGCCTTTTTTGATCCGCATGCGACGGAGGAAAATGGTTCATTTTGTCCCGACACGAGCTATGCCCCCTCGTTTGGTACACTTAAAGGTACTGGACAAGTGAAGAGATGGGGGAGAACGTGCTCAAGTTCGGTACCTACGTCCGTGTTGGAAACGCGGCCGAAGCCTATGAGCTCTTGCAGAAGAACCGCAACAACAAGATTGTGGGCGGCGGCATCTGGATGCGCCTGGGTTCGCGTCGCGTGGCGACGGCGATTGACCTTTCGGCCTGCGGACTCGATCAGATCGAGGAGACCGAGACCGAGTTTCGCATCGGTGCCATGTGCACCCTGCGTCAGCTCGAGCGTCATGCCGGGCTCAACGCGCTTGTCAACAATGTCTTCGAGTTCGCCGTTCACGATATCGTGGGCGTGCAGCTGCGCAATACCGCCACGGTGGGCGGCAGCATCTACGGCCGCTTTGGCTTCTCGGACGTGCTCTCGGCGTTCCTGGCGCTCGATTCGTATGTTGAGCTGACGGGCGCCGGCCGCGTGCCGCTCGCGGAGTTCGTGCGGATGGGTTACGTGCGCGACGTGATCGAGCGCGTCGTAGTCGTCAAGCACGACTACCGCGCGAGCTACGAGGCCGTACGCAAGGCTGCGACCGACTTCCCCTCGCTGAACGTCACCGCCGCCTGGTGGGACAACACTTGGCACGTCACCGTGGGCGCCCGCCCGCTGCGCGCGACCCTGCTGCAGGGCGAGGCGTGCGGCCCGGTGAACGAGCATCCTTCCGAGGACGAGCTTCGCGCCCTTGCTGCATCCGTGCGTGCCCTGAGCTACGGAACCAACCTGTGGGGCTCGGCCGACTACCGCCGCCGCATCTCTGCCCCGCTCGCCATCCAGGCTGTGCGTCGCGCCGCCGGCATCGAGCTTTCGGCCGCGCTTGCCCGCGAGCTCGAGACCGTGCAGATCCCCAAGTTCGCCACGGACGAGTATTCCTGCCGCCGCGTGCCCGGCGTCGATTCTAGCGAGGTGCGCTAATGGCTGCCAAACTCATCGATCTTTCCTTTACGCTCAACGGCCGTAAGGTCAAGGTTCAGATTGCCCCCGACACCATGCTCTTTGCACTGTTGCGTGAGCAGGGTTGTGCGTCGGTGCGCTGCGCCTGTGAGACCACCAACTGCGGCCTGTGCACGGTGTGGCTCGACGGCGACCCGGTGCTGAGCTGCTCGGTTCCCGCCGCTCGCGTCGAGGGCCACACCATCACCACGCTCGAGGGCCTCAAAGCCGAGTCCGAGGCGCTTGCCCGTGCGATGGCTGCCGAAGGCGCCGAGCAGTGCGGTTTTTGCGCCCCCGGCCTCATCATGAACGTGCTGGCGCTTGCACGCGCCGCCAAGGAGGACCCGAGCCTCGTCGCCACGCGCGAGGAACTCTCACGCCAGCTCGCCGGCAACCTCTGCCGTTGCAGCGGCTATGAGAGCCAGCTGCGCGCCATCGTCCGCTTTCTTAACGAGTCCGGCGTGCATGTGGGCTTTGAGATGCCCGAGCTGCCGGTCAACGACACCAGCTGCGACGGTGTCTCGTACAAGCAGATCACCCATAAGCAGCCCAAGAAGGACTCGAAGGCGCTGCTCGAGGGCCGTCCCGTCTACACGGGCGATATGGTGCCCGCCGGCGCCCTGATCGTCAAACTCAAGCGCAGCCCCTATGCCCGCGCCAAGATCCGCTCCATCGATACGTCGCGCGCCCTGAAGGTGCCCGGCGTTGTGGGCGTCTACACTTACGAGGACGTGCCCAAGCGCCGCTTTACTATCGCCGGTCAGAGCTATCCGCAGCCGAGTCCCTACGACCGCCTGATTCTCGAGAACCTTGTGCGCTACCAAAACGAGGAGGTGGCGATCGTCGCTGCCGAGACCGAGGTGGCTGCCGACAAGGCGCTCAAGCTCATCAAGGTCGACTATGAGGTGCTCGAGCCCCTGCTCGACTTTACCCAGGCACTCGATAACGATATCGTGGTCCACCCCGAGGGCGACGTGACCTTTATGTTCCCGCAGGGCGGCAATGTCCCGCGCAACCTGGTGTGCAGCGGTACCAGCGATTTTGGCGACCTGGACGAGGCCTTCGCCCAGAGCGACATCGTCTTTGAGCGCACCTACACCAGCCAGGCCACGCAGACCGCGCCCATGGAGACCTTCCGCGCCTTCGCGACGACCGACGCGTTTGGGCGCATCTCCGTGACCACCTCGACGCAGGTGCCCTTCCACGTGCGCCGCATGGTCGCGCAGTCGCTCGACATTCCGCAGTCGCAGGTGCAGGTCATTAAGCCGCGCATCGGCGGCGGCTTTGGCTCCAAGCAGACGGGCTGCTGCGAGATCTTCGTGGCGTTCGTCACCCAGCAGACTGGCCGTCCGAGCTACTGCTGCTACACCCGCGAGGAGACCATCACCGCGGGCAACTCGCGCCACCAGATGCAGATGACCGTCAAGTTGGGCGCCATGAACGACGGCACCATCACGGCCATCGACCTGCACACGCTGTCCAACGCCGGAGCGTACGGCGAGCACGCCACCACGACGATCGGCCTTTCGGGCCACAAGAGCCTGCCGATTTACAACCATGTGAAGGCGAGCCGCTTTAGCTGGGACGCTGTCTACACCAATACCAACCGCGGCGGCGCGTATCGCGGCTACGGTGCCACCCAGGGCCAGTTTGCCGTGGAGAGCGCCGTTAACGAGCTCGCCGACATGCTGCACATGGACCCCGCCGACCTGCGCCTTAAGAACATCGTGCGCGAGGGCGAGATCATGCCGCAGTACTACAACGAAAAGCTCAACGCCTGCGCACTCGACCGCTGCCTGCTGCGCGCGATGGACATGATCGGTTGGCGCGACAAGCCGCTGGCCGTCGACCTGGGCGACCGCGTGCGTGCTCTGGGCTGTGCGCTCACCATGCAGGGCTCGGGCATTTCCAATGTCGACATCGCCGGCATCGATATGCGCCTGGAAGAGGACGGCTTCATTACCATCGGCACCGGCGCCACCGATAACGGCATGGGCGTCGACACGATCCTGGCGCAGATTGCCGCCGAGGAGCTGGGCGTGGAGAGCTCGCTGATCGTGGTGCGCGGCGTGGACACCGACGTCTCGCCGTTCGACGCCGGCTCGTACGCGAGCTCGGGCACGTACGTGACGGGTCTGGCGGCCAAGAACGCTGCGACCGAGCTGCGCGAGAAGATCTGCGCCAAGGCCGCCCAGATGTGGGACGTGGACGCCGCCGACGTGGTCTTCGACGGCCAGTACGTGCGCCTGTCCGACGAGCGTGCCGCTCGTGAGCAGAACCGCTACCTCACACTGCGCGACTTTGCCAACCTGTGCGTCAAGAACATCGCTGGCGGCGACGCACTGACCTCGCATGCTTCTGCCTGCCTGCCCGTTTCTCCTCCGCCGTTTATGGCCGGCATTGCCGAGGTCGAGGTCGACAAGGCCACCGGCAAGGTGACTGTGGTGGACTACGCGGCGGCCGTCGACTGCGGCACCGTGATCAACGAGGCACTCGCGCGCGTCCAGGCCGAGGGCGGCATTGCCCAGGGTATCGGCCACGCGCTCTACGAGATCGTCGAGCACGACGACCGCGGCCGCCTGCGCACCGGCAACTTTATGAGCTACAAGCTGCCCACGCGCCTGGATATCGGCAGCATTCGCGTGGCCTTTGAGCCGAGCTACGAGCCGACGGGTCCTTTTGGTGCCAAGTCGATCGGCGAGGTCGTCATCAACACGCCGCTCGCCGCTGTTGCATCGGCCGTGGCACACGCCACCGGCCACCAGGTGCGCTCGCTGCCGATCACGCCCGAGAAGGCCCTGCTGGGGGAGTAGCGGGTCAGCGAACAAGTCGTAATGGGCGGGGCGGGGCAACTCGCCCCGCCTTTCGCACTCGTGGTGAGGTCGTGAGCCTGTAAAACGTGTGCGTGCGCTTGTCGTTCGTATCTGCTATCATTCCTAGTCTGTGCGCTCATGCGGGCGTGGCGGAATTGGTAGACGCGCCAGATTTAGGTTCTGGTGGGATTCCCGTGAAGGTTCGAGTCCTTTCGCCCGCACCAACGCATCTGCGTCGGCTTCGGCCGTCGCGACACTTTGTTGCATAAAGGTACCAGCACCTCAGATAAGCTGGGCAGTATGAGGAGGAACGTGTTGAACATCACCGCTTCTGACGTCAAGGACGCCAAGCTCACCGCTACGGTCACCATCCCGGCCGCCGACGTCGACGCCGCGATCAAGAAGGCCTATAAGGACACCGCCAAGAAGTACCGCTTCCCGGGCTTCCGTGCCGGTAAGGCTCCCCGTCCGGTCATCGACTCTGCTCTTGGCGCCGAGGCTACCCTCGCTCAGGCCACCAACGACCTGATCGCCGCCAACGAGCCCGCCGTCCTCAACGAGCTGGACATCGTCCCCACCAAGAGCGGTGACTACAAGGAGCTCGACCTCGCCAAGGATCACGAGGACTACACCTACACCGTCGAGTTCTCCCTGCGTCCCGCCGCTGAGCTCTCCTCCTTCGACGCTGTCGAGATCGAGATGCCCCCTGCGGAGGTCACCGAGTCCGAGATCAACAACCAGGTCGAGATGCTCCTCAACTACCGTGCCACCTTCGAGGACGTCGTGGGTCGCGCCGTCGAGGCCGAGGACTATGTCACCGTCGACCTCAAGGCCGTCGAGAACGCCGACAACTTCGCCGCCGAGGGCCGTATGCTCATCGCCGGTAGCGACAGCAACCCCGCCGAGTTCAACGAGGCTCTGATCGGCGCCAACGTTGACGACGTCAAGTCCGTCACCTGGACCGACGAAGCCGAGGAGGGCGAGGAGGCCGAGACCCACACCGTCGAGGTCACCGTCAAGGGCATCAAGGTCCGCAACACCCCCGAGCTCACCGACGAGCTCGTCAAGTCCGACTTTGGCTTCGACAGCATCGACGCTATGCGCGACGCCATCAAGATCGAGATCGAGCAGGACAAGGCTTCCCGCCTCCCGGCCGAGAAGGAGAACCGTTGCGTCTCCGCTCTCGCCGAGCGCCTGCAGCTCGACGAGATGGATGCCGACTACGAGCAGTCCGTCTTTGAGGAGCTTGGCCAGAACTTCCTGTCCAACCTCGCTGCCCGCGGCATGACCCTGGACACCTGGCTGCCCGCTTCCGGCCTGACCATGGAGCAGTTCATCGGCGACCTGCACAAGCAGGCCAACGACGTTGCCCGTGAGTCCCTGGCGCTCGACGCTCTCGCCCGCGAGCTCAAGATTGAGGTCACCGAGGACGACATCAACGCCGAGTTCGAGAAGGCCGGCGTCAAGGACGTCGAGGCTTCCAAGGCTGAGTTCATCGCCGATGGCCGCATGCCTGCCGTCCGCGAGTCCATCCGTCGCTCCAAGGCCGTCGACCACCTGGTCGAGAACGCCGAGGTGACCGAGGTCGACGAGACCGCCAAGGACGCCGAGTAATTCTCGCCACCTTGCCCACGAGCGCATGCATGCGCCCGTGATGGGGTAAAGTTATAAGCCGATTATCCGGTTGCTTCGTACGGTGCCAGCCAATGCATAGCATGCGGGCACCGTACGTTTATCTAGAACCAATTTGGTCCGCAAGAGAGAAATGGAGATGCGTATGATCGCTAAGTTCGATTCCGCACTCGTGCCATACGTTATCGAGCAGACGCCGCGCGGCGAGCGCAGCTACGATATCTATTCGCGCCTGCTCAACGATCGCATCATCTTCTTGGGCGAGGAGATCAACTCCGTCAGCGCCAACCTGGTCGTTGCCCAGCTACTGCATCTTGAGAGCCAGGATGCCGAGAAGGATATCTCGCTCTACATCAATTCGCCCGGTGGCGAGGTTTACTCCGGCCTGGCGATTCTTGACACCATGAACTTCATCAAGCCGCAGGTCTCCACCATCTGCGTCGGTATGGCCGCGTCCATGGCCGCCGTGCTGCTTTCGGCTGGTGCTAAGGGCAAGCGCTTCTGCCTGCCGCACTCCAAAGTCATGATTCACCAGCCCAGCGGCGGTGCCCAGGGTCAGCAGACCGAGATTGAGATTGTGGCCGAGGAGATCAAGAAGACCCGCCGCGAGCTCAACCAGATCTTGTCCGATGCCTCGGGCCAGCCCATCGAGAAGGTCCAGGCCGATACCGAGCGCGACAACTACCTGACCGCCGCCGAGGCCCTCGACTACGGCCTGATCGACCGTATCGTTACCTCGCGCGATCTCGCCGCGAAGGACGCCTAGGATGGCAGGTAACATGCAGGACAACTTTGACGAGAACGGCAACCCCATCCGCTGCTCCTTTTGCGGAAAAGAGCAGGGCCAGGTCCGTCGCCTCGTAAAGGGCCCGACCAACATCTTTATCTGTGACGAGTGCGTCGCCGCCTGTTCCGAGATCCTTGAGGAGTCGCTGGCTTCGGACTTTATGGACGCTGCCCGCAACGGCAAGCTGCCGGGCTTCCTCAACGATCACGGCCAGGCTGCTGGGCAGCCCGCCGTGGACCCCGAGGCCGAGGGCTTTGAGCTCGAGGACGACCGTCAGGTCATCACGCACGTGCCGACGCCGCACGAGATCTATGACGAGCTTTCGGCCTATGTTATGGGCCAGGAGGACGCCAAGCGCGCCATGTCGGTGGCCGTGTACAACCACTACCGTCGCGTGATCGAGGGCGGTGCCGCGGTGTCCGCCTTTGACGAGGCATCGGGTATGGGCGGACAGTTTGACGACGATATGGACGAGGTGGAGCTTGCCAAGTCCAATATTCTGCTGCTCGGCCCCACCGGTACCGGTAAGACGCTGCTGGCCCAGACGCTTGCGCGCATCCTCGAGGTGCCGTTTGCCATTGCCGATGCCACCGCGCTCACCGAGGCTGGCTACGTTGGCGAGGACGTGGAGAACATCCTGCTCAAGCTCATTAATGCTGCCGATGGCGACATTGAGCGCGCTCAGGTGGGCATTATCTACGTGGACGAGATTGACAAGATCGCCCGCAAGGCTGAGAACCTCTCCATTACCCGCGATGTTTCGGGCGAGGGCGTTCAGCAGGCGCTGCTTAAGATTCTTGAGGGTACGGTGGCAAGCGTTCCGCCCACTGGCGGCCGCAAGCATCCCCAGCAGGAGCTGCTGCAGATCGACACGACCAACATCCTGTTCATCTGCGGCGGTGCCTTTGTGGGCCTGGACAAGATCATCGCCGACCGCGTGGGCAACAAGGGCGTGGGCTTTAACTCCGAGATCGCCGGCCCCACCTCGGTCGACGAGAACGACCTGCTGCGCCAGGTGCTCCCGCAGGACCTCAACGCCTTTGGCATGATCCCCGAATTCGTGGGCCGTACGCCCGTCGTCACCCAGACGCAGGCGCTCGACGAGGACGACCTGGTGTCGATCCTGATCGAGCCCAAGAACGCCGTGGTGCGCCAGTACCGTAAGATGTTCCAGCTCGAGGACGTCGATCTTGAGTTTGAGGACGCGGCCCTGCACGAGATCGCCCGCATGGCGCTCGCCCGCAAGACCGGCGCCCGCGGCCTGCGCGCCATCTGCGAGGACGTGCTGCAGCAGACGATGTTCGACCTCCCCAGCGAGGAGGGCGTTTCCAAGGTCGTTGTGACCGAAGCCTCCGTAAAGGGCGAAGAGCAGCCCCAACGCATCTACGGGTAAACCTGCCAAAAACGTGCTTGCAAATAGCCTCCGACCATCCGCGGTCGGAGGCTATTTTATATATACGCAATAACCCCAACTACCTGTGTTATTCTGTGTGTTTGTTTAAGCCTCGGCAAAGTCAATTCAGACTGAAGTAATCGATACCTAAGGGGAGGAATGTAGGCCCGATTTTCGTAGATTCCGCACGAGCCGAAGACCACTTAATGTGGTCTTCGAGCGAGCCCAGGACCTGACCGAGCGAAAATCGGGCCTACATTCCTCCCCGACGGGCAAGGGAGAGATATATGGAAGAGATGCCCAAGAACTACGATCCGTCGACCAACGAGCCGGCGATCCTGCAGAAGTGGCTCGACGGCGGCTACTACAAGCGCCGTGAGGGCGTGGGCGACTGCACCGTCACCATTCCGCCTCCCAACGTGACCGGCAAGCTCCACATGGGCCACGCCACCGACGACTCCATCCAGGACGCCATCATCCGTATGGCCCGCATGCGCGGCAAGTCCACGCGCTGGGTGCTGGGCACCGACCACGCCGGTATCGCCACGCAGACCAAGGTCGACAAGAAGCTCAAGAGCGAGGGCATCAGCCGCCTGGAGATCGGTCGCGACAAGTTTGTCGACGCCTGCTGGGATTGGACCCACGAGTACGGCGGCATTATCGTCGAGCAGATCAAGCGCATGGGCTGCTCCGTCGACTTCGACAACGAGCGCTTCACCATGGACGAGGATTACGCCCAGGCCGTGCGTAAGGTCTTCTGCGACTGGTACCACGACGGTCTGATTTACCGCGGCAAGCGCATCGTCAACTGGTGCCCCAACTGCACCACCGCCATCTCGGACGACGAGGCCGAGTACAAGGACGAGAAGGGCCACCTGTGGCACCTGCGCTACCCGCTGACCGAGCCGGTCAACGGCCAGGATTACATCGTCGTCGCCACCACGCGCCCCGAGACCATGCTCGGCGATACGGGCGTCGCCGTCTCCCCGAAGGATCCCGAGAAGGCCGCCTTTGTGGGCAAGACCGTCAAACTCCCCATCGTCGACCGCGAGATTCCCATCTTTGAGGATTGGCATGTCGACGCCAACTTTGGCTCCGGCTTCGTTAAGGTCACCCCTGCCCACGACCCCAACGATTACGCTATGGGTCAGGCTCACGACCTGCCGCAGATCAATATCTTCGATGAACACGCGGTGGTCGTCGAGGGCTACGGCGAGTTTACCGGCATGACCCGCGAGGAGTGCCGCGAGGCCGTCATCAAGTGGTTTGAGGAGCATGACCTGCTCGACCACGTCGAGGAGCACGACCACTCCGTCATGCACTGCTACCGTTGCGACGCCGCGCTGGAGCCGTGGCTGTCCGAGCAGTGGTTTGTGGCCGTCGACAAACTCAAGGGGCCGGCGCTCGACGCCGTCAACTCCGGCAAGGTCACCTTCCACCCCGCGCGCTGGACGCAGACCTACACCACCTGGATGGAGAACCTTAAGGATTGGTGCATCAGCCGCCAGCTGTGGTGGGGCCACCGCATCCCCGTGTTCTACTGCGAGGACTGCGGCTGGGAGGACGCCCTGACCGAGGACACCGACGTGTGCCCCAAGTGCGGCGGCCATCACGTGCATCAGGATGAGAACGTGCTGGACACCTGGTTCAGCTCGCAGCTGTGGACCTTTGCCACGCAGGGCTGGCCGCAAAAGCCGGAGCTGCTCGAGGGACATCACCCCACGACGGCGCTGGTCACCGCGCGCGACATCATCGCGCTGTGGGTCGCCCGCATGGTTATGAGCTCCCTGTACTTCCTGGACGAGGTGCCGTTTAAGGACGTCGTCATCTACCCGACGATCCTTGCCAAGGACGGTAGCCGCATGTCCAAGTCCAAGGGCAACGGCGTTGACCCCATGGACCTCATTGGCATGTACGGTGCCGACGCCATGCGTTACAACTTGCTCACGCTGTGCACCAACAACCAGGACGTCAAGTTCGACGCGAACATCGACAAGAAGACTAAGAAGCTCATCGACAGCCCGCGCACCGAGCAGGCCAAGTCGTTTGTGACCAAGATCTGGAACGCCAGCCGCTTCCTGCTCATGAACATGGAGGGCTACACGCCCGGCGAGCCCGTCGTGGAGACGCCGGCCGACGCCTGGATGTTCAGCCGCCTGGCCAAGGCCGTGAAGATGGTCACCGAGGGCATTGAGAGCTACACCTTTGGCGATATGGCCCGCGGCGTGCAGCAGTTCTTCTGGAACGAGGTCTGCGACTGGTACGTCGAGGTCACCAAGGCCCGCTTGAAGGGCGAGGACCGTCTGCAAGCTCAGCGCAACCTGATCTTTGTGCTCGACACCTCCATTCGCCTGATGCACCCGCTTATGCCGTTTGTCACCGAGGAGATCTGGGACAACATGCCGGCGAGCGTGCTCGACCTGGACGCCGAGGGCAACGTGGACCGCGCCGAGGCGCTCATGATCGCCAAGTGGCCCGAGCCCGCCGACTACGCTAAGTATGTCGATGAGCCTGCCGAGCGCGCGTTTGAGCTGTGCCGTACCGTCGTTTCCGCCGCCCGCGCCACGCGTTCGCGTTATCGCCTGAGCCCCAAGGCCGAGCTCGACGTGGTCGTGCGCGCCGGTGCCGAGGACATCGAGAAGCTCGAGAGCCTGCGCTCGACCATTGAGCCGCTGGCCAACACCGCTTCGCTGGTCATGGGTACCGACGTTGAGAAGCCGGCTGCGAGCATTGCCGTGGTCGACAGCGGCGTCGAGGTTTTTGTGGTGCTCGAGGGCAAGGTTGATCTTTCGGCCGAGAAGGCGCGCCTGGAGAAGGAGATCGCCACGGCTCAGAAGGAGCTTGCCGGCTGCGAGAAGACCCTTGCCAACGAGGGCTTTGTGGCCAAGGCCGCGCCCGCGGTGGTGCAGAAGAAGAGGGACCGTGCGGCTGAGCTCAAGGAGATCCTGGCGGCGCTGACTGCTCAGGTTGCTGACTTCTCGTAAGGTTCACTCGGGGGCGCGTCCCGATGCTTTGCTCTCCGCTGCGGACAGTCCTGCGCAAGACGGACAGCACATTAAGTGCTGTCCTTTGCGTGCGGAACTTGCGGCGAGCAAAGCATCGGGCCGCTCCTAGTTCGTTTACGTTGTTGTTTGCATCTGGCGTGTTAGGGCCACTGGGTTGTGGCCTTGATCTCGCTGCAAGCGGGTAAAGGCTGATATTGTCAACGTGAGGGGCTCATTCTTTTTGATGGGCCTCTTTTTCTGTTATGGGGGACTTTGGGTTATGGCTAAGCGTTCGGGGTCGTATGTCGTTCCTTTCTCGTTTGAGCTGCTTTCGTTTGATGAGGCTGTGGGACTTGCTGCTGATACGGGGCGGATTTCTGGGGATGCTGGTCCTCTGCTCGAGACGGTTGTCGATATGCTCGATGAGCTGGGACGTCCGGACGAGTATTTCGATTGCATTCAGGTTGCCGGTACCAATGGCAAGACTTCGACCACGCGTTTTTCGGCTGCTATCTTGCGTGGTGAGGGGTTAAAGACCGCGCTGTATACGTCGCCGCAGCTGGTGCGCTATCCCGAGCGCATGGAGGTCGATGGGCGCGTCGTGAGCGATGAGGCCTTTGCCCGTGGCGTTTCCGCCGCTGTTGAGGCGGGACATCGCGTGAATGCCCGTCGTGTGGCGGCGGGGGAGCGTGCCTATGCCATCACGCCGTTTGATCTGCTGACGGCTGCCGCACTTGTCGTGTTTGCCGAGGCCGCGGTGGATGTTGCTGTGCTCGAGGTCGGCATGGGCGGACGCTGGGACGCCACGAGTGCGACCGATCCCGTCGCCGTTGCCATTACGGGCATCGGGCTCGACCATACACGCATTCTGGGAGATACGCTCGAGGCCATTGCGGTGGAGAAGGCTGCGGTTATTAAGCCTGGGCGCCTGGTTGTTTTGGGCGAGGGTACGCATGAGGCAAGTGTTCAGCGCGTGATGGATGCACGTTGTCGCGAGTGCGGCATTGTGCCGCTCGTAGTGAACCATGCCACGACCAAAGTGCCGGAGCACGTGGGCAATACGGTTGAGTTTAGCTGCACCACGCCGCGTGCGATCTATACGTCGAGCATGGTCAAGCCGGCCTATCAGCCGCAGAATGCCGCGTGCGCGATTATGCTGTGCGAGGGGTATCTGGGTCGCGAGCTCGATCATGACAAGCTCGATGCGTCGCTTATGGGCTGCCCCACGCCGGGCCGATTTGATGTGCTGGGAACTGATCCGCTTAAGCTGATTGACGCCTGCCATAACCCTCAGAGCTGCGAGAACTTTGTGAGCGCGCTGGACGAGATCGATCCGTGCGTGGAGAACCGCCCCACGTTGCTGTGTGCCGCGCTGGCCGACAAGGACGTGGCTGGCATCGTCGACGTGCTGATTCCGGCCTTCCCCCGTGTGGTCGTGACGCAGACCGATTCCGATCGCGCCCTGCCGGCAGAGGAGCTCGCCGCCCTTGTGGACGCTGACAAGCTCGCGGGCGTGTACCCCAGCGTATCCGAGGCCCTCGCAGCTTTCGAGGCCGCGGGCGAGCCCTTCGTAGCAGCCGGCACCATTACCCTAGCCGGCGAAGTGGCAGGCTTGCTGCGCTAACCCATCCCCTCATCAGTTGCGGTGAAATACGGACTGTTTTACAAGCCAGAAGCCTCAAACAGTCCGTATATCACCGCAACTTAAAAGTAGTCAATTTGGGACGGGGCTATTTTGACTACCCTGCTCCTCGAGTTGACTTGCTTGCCACGAAATGGGCTTATCTACTACGTTTTGGCGACTACTCTCGACCACACGGAAAATCGTGAAATCAAAATCGCAGGTAGACGGCTTGCTGATTTTTAAAAAAGACCCGCATGGTCGACCTATGCGGGTTAAACGTAGTAGATAGCCCGCTTTCGTGGTGAATCGTTGGCAGGATGCGGCAAAGGGACAGCCCCTTTGCCGCATTGCCTAGTCTAGGCGGACCGGATCGTGGGGGTAGGCGTTGAGAATCTCGACGCCGGACTCGGTCACCAGGGCCAAGTCCTCGATGCGGACGCCGGTGCGACCGGGGAGGTAGATGCCCGGTTCAATGGAGAACGTCATGCCTGGCTCTACGACCTGCTCGTTGACCAGCGAGACATCGCCCGGCTCGTGGTCCTGCAGGCCGATTGAGTGGCCCAGGCGATGTGTAAAGTATTTGCCATAGCCTGCGTCCTCAATCACTTCGCGCGCGGCACGGTCCAGGTCGCACATGCGCACGCCCGGTGCGATGAGAGCCTCGGCGGCCTCGTTGGCGCGGCGCACGATGTCGTAGACGTGCGCGGTCTCCTCGTCCGGCTCGCCCCAAAAGAACGTGCGTGTCATGTCCGAGCAGTAGTTGCGATGGCGTCCGCCAATGTCGAATAGCACCACGTCGCCATGCTTGAGCACGGTGCCGTCGGGCTCGTGGTGCGGGTCGCCGGCGTTGGCGCCAAAGCTTACGATGGGAGGAAAGCTAAAGCCCTCGCAGCCGTGCTTGCGATACAAGCCGAGCATCTGGTCGGCGATTTCGCGCTCCGTCACGCCCTCGTGGACGAGTTTGATGGCATCGGCCATCACGGCGTCGTTAGCAGCTGAGGACACGCGCATGAGCTCCTGCTCGGCGGCATCCTTGTGGGTACGCGCGGCGGTGACGGCAAAGTCGCCCAGGAAAAACTCGCTCGCAGCATGGCGCTCCATGAGGGGCATCAAAAAGCCGGAGCGCATAACGGTATCGATGCCGAGGGGCTTGGCAGGATTGACCTCGCGTGCGATGGCGTCGGTTACGACGTCGGTATCGGTGTGGTAGGCGACGCGGGCATTGTCATACTCGGGCAGCTGATGCAGGGCGTTGACCAAGATCACGGGCTCGCAATCGCGCGCGAGCAGCACACCGCAAAAACGCTCGAACATATCGGCATAAAAGCCGGTCAGGTAATAAATCGACCACGGGTCGTTTACGAGCAACTGCGCGCCGGGGTGCTGAGCCTCGAGCGCATCGAGCACGCGCGCCACACGCTGGTCATCGACATGTGCCATGAAACATCCTTTCGCTAGGTTGCCACCATGGTATCCCATGCCCGGCAGCTAGGGACGTTCCTTTTATGCCGGCACTTTGGGACACTCCTTGGCATAGCTAACCTGGCAAGCAGTAAAAGTTGCTAAAAGAGCCCGTCCTAAATTAGCTGCTTAGGCTGGGTCGATGTCCTTGCTGGCGATGAGGTCGATGTTGGTGTTGAGGAGATTCTCCAGCACGACGTCGCCCATGCGGATGGGGGCATCGATGACTAGGCCGCGGATGAGGCTCATGGCCTGGGCGTGAAGTGCCAGTGGGATGGCTTCGGCTGTACGCACAGGCAGCAGTGTCTCGTCACCGTCGGATATGGCCACGGTGGTGGTGAGTACGCGCATGGGGCAGGTGAGCTCCTGATGTGCGAACTTATCGCCGCGCGGGCAGCTGTTGCCGGTCACGGAGCGCACCTCTACCACGGCGCCGTCTGCGCCGCGCTCCACCTCTACGGTCAGGAGGCACTCGGATGGGCAGGTGGTGCAGTTGAACTGCAGTGTCTCGATCGCGTTTATGCTCATGGCCTTACGCCTCCTCTACGGGGTCGACGGACAGGACAATCTCGCTAACACCTTGGTCGAGTGCGTGCTGAATCACCTTTGCCGGCAGCGGGAAGCTTTCCATAACGCTCGGTTTGAACGCGCGGACCTTGCCGGCGAACAGTTCCTCGCCGCCAGCAAGAATGCGCACGCGGGCAGCATCGACCGGTCGGCGCACGCGGAAGTTGAGCTTGGTAAGCGCCACGCCCGTAATGCGTCCCGGCAGCGCGTAGCCCGCAATGCCGGCAGGGGAGACCGTTAACTCGCGGCCCGTGCCCGAAGCGCTCGCCCCGGCGTCGCCGCCCAACGCCCACGCCGCCGCGGCTGCACCGGCGCGCTCGGACTCGGTCGTCACATTGTCTGCCAGGTCGTGCACGTGCAGCACATTTCCGCAGGCAAAGATACCTGGTACGCCCGTCTGCAGGCTCTGGTCCACCACGGCGCCGCGCGTGCGTGGGTCTAGCTCAACGCCCGCGGCAACCGAAAGCTCGTTCTCGGGAATCAATCCCACCGATAGCAGCAGTGTGTCACACGGAACAATGCGTTCGGTCCCCGGAATGGGCGCCAAGCGCTCGTCGACCTGGCTTACCTCGACGGCCTTCACGCGGTCGTGCCCGATCACGCGCGTGACCGTGGTGGACAGGTGCAGCGGAATGTCAAAGTCGTCCAGGCAGTTCTTGACATTGCGGCGCAGGCCGTTGGCGTACGGCATGAGCTCGTACACGCCCTCGACCGAAATCCCCTCGAGCGTGCAGCGGCGCGCCATGATCAGCCCGATGTCACCCGAGCCCAAAATGACGGCACGCGAGCCGGGCTTGAGATTTTCGATATTGATGTATCGCTGCGCCAGGCCCGCCGTAAACACGCCGGCGGGACGGCTACCTGGAATCTTGATCTCGCTGCGGGTGCGCTCGCGGCAGCCCATAGCAAGGACTACCGCTCGCCCGGTGAGCTGTAGCATACCGGCGGGGCTCATGAGCGTGACGGTATGGACCGCGGCGGCTCCCGGGGCCTCGTCCACGCCCGACGCGCTCACGGCTGCGTCCGCGCCCTCGCCTGAATCAATCCCAATCACCATGCTGTTGAGGAACAGCGCAATGTCGGTTGCGTGCACCTGGTCGATAAAGCGCTGCGCGTACTCGGGGCCGGTGAGCTCCTGTTTAAAGTGCGACAGGCCAAAGCCGGGGTGGATGCACTGGCGGAGGATGCCGCCCAGGTGTTGCTCGCGCTCCACGATGGCGACGCGTGCGCCTGCCTTATGCGCGGCCAGCGCGGCCGCCATGCCGGCAGGTCCGCCGCCGATAACGACCACGTCGAAGGCTTGCGTTTGTACGGCTTCTACGACACCGTAATCAATCGCGCTTGATTTGATTTCCGTCATCCTAGCGCACCCCCTTCAGCGGTCCCTCGACCAACCAAGATCCGGCATCTTCCAACAGCACTTCGCTGGGGTCGCAGCCCAGCTCGCGCGCCAGGATCGCCACCACGCGGCTCTGGCAAAAGCCGCTTTGGCACCGACCCATGCCGGCTCGGCAGCGGCGCTTGACGCCCTCGACCGAAACCGCTCCCGGGTGGCGTCGGATCGCGGCCACCATCTCGGCCTCGGGCACCGTCTCGCAGCGGCAGACGATCTGCCCCCACGCGGGGTCGGACTTAATGAGCTCTTCCTTGCGCGCAAGCGTCTCGCGGTCAAAGTCGTCCGGCGCGTGGCGGATCGGGTCCCAATCGGCGCGTTCGCGCAGAGGCACGCCGGCGTTGCGCAACACCTGCACCATGCGCTCGGCAATGGCCGGCGCGCTCGCGACGCCTGGCGACTGAATGCCCGCCGCCTGGAACAGCCC
>UQNC01000030.1 GCA_900542175.1 uncultured Collinsella sp.
GGGCTCGGTGCCGGCGCGCCCGTCCTTGTCGGCCGAGACGGCGTCGAAGCCGCCGTCCGTGCCCGCCGCCACGTACACGCGCATGCTCGCGGCCACCTTGGAGGGGTCGAGCCCCGCGCTCATGGTGTCGACGAACTGCACCGTATAGGTGTCGTAGGCGGTAAGACCCGCCGGGACCGTGGCCGAGAGGCGCCAGTACAGGTCGTCGGCGACCGTGGCGTCGGCGGCCTTCCGCCAGGCGGCGGTGCTGTCCTCCAGCACATGCTTTTGGACCTTGGGGGTCGCCGCCTTGGGCTTGACGGTGACGGCGTTGCCGCCGACCAGGGCTATGATCGGCGCGGTGCCGGCCTCGCCTTGGGCGATGGCGTCGTCCTTAGCGACGATGAGCCAGTAGCCGCAGGGCAGCTCGGCCGTCGTTCCCGCGTTAAGGGCCACGGGCTCGGCGCCAGAGCTCTGGAGGGAACGAGCGAGCTGTGCGCTCAGCGCGCTCGTAAGGTGGGAATCGGTGTTGAGCCACTCGGCAGCTTCCTGCGCGGTGGTCTGGGAATTGGGCATGCCGGCGCTATGCAGCACAGGCAGCGCGGCGTCGCGCACGGCGTCGCTTGCCCAGGCAAGATCGGTGGCGATCTTGGCGTCGCTGTCGCCGTCGACGACGTTGGCGCTAAAGATCTGGTAGGCGTCGTAGCTGCTCGCCACGGTGCCGCTCACCGTGATGGAACCGGTCGAGGTCGGCGCGGCCTGCGCGGAAGCGGGGAACACAACCGCGCAGGCGCCGATCAAGAGGGCAAGCAGCGCAAACAAGATCGGGAAGGAGCAAACTTTCTTATTCACGACGCTCACCTCCCTTCGCATTCGCCTTCCGACGAATGTGCATCCAGGCCGCAGCAGCGCAAAGCACCGCCGCGCCGGCAAGGTACGTCAGAGTGACGCCCGACATACCAGAAAGGGGCAAAGAGGTGGAGTAGGTGTTGGTGAAGGTGGGGTTGAAGGTCGGAGTCGCGCTCTCATGACCGCTGGCGTCGACCTCGTAGTAGGTCGGCGTGCATTCCAGCGTGCCGTCACCCTTGTCCTTTGCCGTCACCACGACCTTGAAAGTCTTGGTGTCGTTCTTGTAGCCTTCGTGTTTGGTGCCATCGTTCTTGTCGGCGTCGCATTCACGGATGTAGTAGGTGAACTGCGCCTGCCGATTATTATCGAGCTCATTAACGCCTAGTGGGCCGATTTGTACCGATCCGAAATCTACTATCTGAAGGTTTTTCGACCCAGCAGTAGTATATTTATATATGGGCTTAAAAGATTTCTCCGTGTTGTCCGAATTCTTGGTATTGTTGTCCGAATTCTTGGTATACAGCTCGAACTTAAATTTCTTCATCTCACCGCCGTCGACCTTCTTGGTCACCTTGGGTGTCCAAGTGCCTGAGGTCTGGTAGGGCGCAAGTTCGTTCGTAAACGCAGGGTTGGAGTCGTTGCCGATCGTTACGGTCGAGATTGTATTGTCTTTCGGATCTACACTCCAGTTATAGAACTCAAGAGATTTACACTCGGTGAAGCCCGTTTCGCCTTCCCTTTTAACGGATACTGTGGAAGCGCTCTTATCAACTTCATAACGATTAATATTGATCCCCAAGAGGTTGGTCGTATTAACTGGTGTCGTACCAACCTTTATATGTATTTTGTAAATGGCCTTATCAAAGGTCGTGCCTTCCTCATTGATAGGGACTTCAACAAGGTAGAGGTCGTAATTGCCCGACTGGTAGTTCGCAGCCGTATCAATGACGATCTCTCCACTTTCATTAACGGTAACCTCGGACGTCGCCTCGCATCCGTTTGCGTTAAATGAGCCGTCCGTATTCCAATACGGCTCCCCAGCTGAATCGGCGGCTTTACCCAACAGCTTGAACTTATAGCCGTGGCCCGTGAGGCCTTGCGGTTTGCCGTCCTTCATGAGGACCTTGTTAGCCTTGACCTTGATTGCAGGATACACGTCCAGGGAAGTAACCTCACCAACGATGAGGTCGCCGTTGGTCATGATGCCGCCACCGTGGGTGTAGGAGTAGTTGCCACTGATGATGGTCGTAGCATCTCTCTGCGCATCACGTTTAGCCGTATCGGAGGGATGAGCCTCAAGACCAAACATGTACTTGGCCTCGGCACCGCCATTAGGATCGATGGTGATTTTCTGGCGATCGCAGGTGCCCTTCCAGCCAGCTGAGCCGCCGCCGAGCATCTTGCCGAGCACAACTGCAACCGTCTTATTGCTGTCATCCTTGCGCACGAGGAAGAAATCCTTGTGGCCGGCTTCTTTGAAGTCTTTGGTAATGTAGTTAGTGTTGCTGTCCTCGTTCTTGCCATTACCACCGGCAGACATGTGATTACTTAAACCATTATCCGTATTGTTGTAGATTGCGGCACCATTTGAGTGCGAAACAATTGTCTCGCCCGTAGGGCAGGCACCGATGCCACCACCCCAGCCGCCGGCCTCATTATCAGTAATCAGCGTCCTTACGATGTTAAGCTTGCCGTCCTTTTGGACAAAGACGCCACCGCCGCCCCAATCGCCGCCACGGCTCTCACCCGTCATGGTCTTGTTGTTGGTGATGTAAATCTTGTTGGACGTGCTCGGCTCAGCCTTAATATCGCCGGTAGTACCGGTGGAAATACGGAGACCACCGCCCTCGGCGTTTTCAGATTCGTTGCCGGCAATCGTGCCGCCAGTCATTTTAAACGTAATCGCCTGGTTCCAGAAACCAGCGTAGATTCCGCCACCGGCCTCTTTGGAGTAATTGGCAGTAACGGATCCACCCGTCATGGTTAACGTCCCTCTGTGCGTGCATGCAATTCCGCCGCCGCCAAGCAGACCGAAGTTGTAAAGATTGGAATCAGTAATCCAAGCGTCAACTCGATTGTTGGTAATATTGGCAGATCCGCCGATGGTGACGTTCGCGCCCTTGGTATAAACACCACCACCGTATCCGCCGTCTCCGGTGTCACCGCCGCAGCTGCTGCCGCCGATGCCCTTAGCGTACGTAGCATTACCTGAGATGACACCGCCGGAGAGATCCAACGTGACACCGCTGTCGGCAAAAATGCCACCACCGGAAGCAGCCTTATTCGCTGCAATCACGCCGCCAGTCATATTGAGTGAACCCTTTGCCATGCACAGGCCACCGCCCCAGCCGCCGCTACCGTTGGTGACGTAACCGCCCGCGATTTTGACCGTACCCTCGGAATAAATCACATGACCGCCGTTACTCAGGTTGGCAGCCGTGGTAATCATGCCGCCCTTGAGATCGAGCGTGCCGCCCGCTTCAACGTTGACCACATACTTTACGGAACCGCGGTCCGATGCCGCAACGATAGCGCCAAAGCCCGTAACGTCATGCCTGTACGTAGTCTCGGTGGTGCAAAGTCCATCTGTATTGGGCGTGCTCTTAGTCTCATAGTAAGTAAGACTCTTAGGAGTGCCGTTATTAGAGCTAGACTCGTCTCCTTTTTCCCATGTCATAATCGCAGGCTGACCCGCCGGCGCATTGTCGACCGGAGTCTCTTCGTCTTTTGTGCTATCTGAGCCCTCGATAATGTTCTCGATGGTGAGCGTGGCTCCGTTTTCGACCACAAAGAAGGAGTCTAAGCCGCCGGAGCGGTTGTAGAGCATGTTTCCCGCAAGATTAATGGTGGTGTCTTTTTTTATGTCAATCTGCTGACTCGAATAGACAGAACCCGTCAGTCGGAACTTGCCGCCATTGGTAAATGCCCTAGCAACATCGTTGCTTACCTCGGTATAGCCATCGGCATTGACGGTGGCGGGAGCGTTCGCGTTTTCATCGTTATTCTCATCATCCGCAAGCTGTGCGTCGGAAGGCTGCGTGTCACCCTCGACCTCCGTGTCGTCGGACGGCAGGCCTGCGGCAGCGGCGTCTTCGCTCGCGTCATTCCCGGCATCGTCACTATTCTGGTTTTCGGTATCCCCGTTGTTGGTGTTTTCTACATCAGTAGACTCAGTTGAGGAATCAGCCGCCGCCACAGTTTCCTCGGCTGCACCCGCCTCGGCATCGTTGGCAATGGCCTGCGAGATCGGGGGCATGACGAGCGACAGTACCAGGCTCAACACGGAGGCTCCGCACAAAACGCCTGCCAGTACACGGCGCGTCGCTTTATTACTCTGCTTAGATTTGTCCGAATTCGCTTTCATCGATGTCTCCTCCCCAAGAGACCGCGATCTTGCTCTTTCACCATCAAACGTATCTGCGCAATCTGTAATTGCGCTCGTTTAGTAATGCAATTATAACGATTGTTTAAACATCTGAGCAACAAAACCGACATTTTTGTAGCGAGTTCTCAATTCTCTTGACATTTGCTCAGATTTACCTTCGTTTATTCGCTATCTATTTTTTGTTTCTGCTGGTAATTTAGTTGCGTATTATTTTTTAATGGCATTAGTTTTATTTGCACAACATTTTGCTCAAGAGCGAGCATCCTGTGAACGGTCGAAAATCGACCGTGAGCGGGGGTCATTAACCGGGATGAATATCCTACCAAATTGATGAGAATATCTAAAAACCCATCGGTGGTTAGAAGCATGATGTTCAGACAACCATATTTGAATTTTCACACAGATTTTAGGTATCAATTCGACCAAATCGCCTGAGGCCACCGCAAAGGCGCCTGCCCCCTTTGCGGTGGCTCTCCCCCGGCGCTACAGCAGATGCTCCTCGATAAAGATCGCGATGCCGTCTTCGTCGTTGCTGGCGGTTACAAAATCGGCGGCGGCGCGGGTGGCGTCGCTGCCGTTTGCCATGGCCACGCCCACGCCGGCGTCAGCCACCATGCAGGTGTCGTTATCGGCATCGCCAAACACGCAAATGTTCGTAAGCTCCATGTCGTTGAGCTCTGCCACGCGTACAAGGCCGCGCGTCTTGGACACGCGCGGATCCATGAACTCGTAGAGCCGCTGCGTGGTTTGCAGAGCCGCCGCCTTAACAGTGTTATCGGCAAACGTCGACGCCCGCTCAATCACCCGCGGCATTACCTCGGGCGCCATGGTAAACATCACCTTGGGCTGCGGCTCGCGCAAGAACTCGGCAAAATCGACCACCTGGTAGGGCACGCCGTCGACGCGTGACAGGTGCTCGACGCACGCGTTGCTCTCGGGCACGTAGAACACGCCGTCTCGGGGGCAGACGGGTGTTGCCGGAAGGTCCGCCATGTGCTTGCAGATGCGCGCGATGGTCTCGCCCGGCAGCGGATAGCTCAGCTCGTTGATGTCGTGCGCGCGGTCGATGACCTCGGCGCCACCGCAGCCCACGAGCACGTCCACCAGGCCTTCGATGCCCCAGAGCTCGTACATGGCCTCGGTCGCATGGGCGTCGCGCCCGGTGCACAGGCCAAAGAGCACGCCACGCTCGCGCAGGGCGCGGATCGCCGCCACGGTGCGCGGGGACACCGTGTGCTGGCTCGTGAGCAGCGTACCGTCGATATCGCAGAACACGGCTTTGATGTGGCTGAAGGTGGCGTCCATGGGGGCCTTTCTGAGTTGTGCGGCGGTGTGGGGTGTATTCGCAAACGGCGTACATGGTATACCAAGGCACAGGCGCGGCCCGTCAAAGCAAAAACCACCACAAAGGTGCCTGGCCCCCTTTGTGGGGGAAGTGGCGTTTGTGGGCCAAACCATCACAACATTCGATGTTTTTCGGCAAAATCGCGATTTTCATCGAATGTTGTGATGGTCTTTACTGCCTTGCGGCACGATCAAAATGCCGGCGCCCAAACAGCAGCAACGCCGCGGGGACTGCCGTCACGACCATGCCTGCTCCGATGAGCGTCTGCTGCACGCCAAACGTCGCCGCCAGCCACGGAGCAATCGCCAGCGGGGCCACGCCAGCGAACATATTGCCAAAGCCCATGACCGAATTGACGCGACCAAGCTGCTCGAGCGGCGCCGTCGTCTGCACGATGGTGTTGTGGAGCGGGTTGACGACACCCCAAGCTATGCCCAGGGCGACCTGACCGACAAGGGCCACACCCACGTACGGCGTCCCCACATAGAGCAGGCTTCCCAGGCCCACGGACATAAGTGCCACGAGCAGCGTTTTTAGGTTGACCAAGTGCGGCGGCAAGCGGAGCGCGAGCACGGCACCCAGTACCGCGCCCACGCCCGAGGCCGACGAGAGCCAGCCCATCCACTCAACGCCGACGCGTAGGACATCGCGATAGAAAAACGACTCGAGCGGATCGAAGGCTCCGTAGCCAAAGTTCGAAAGAAAAATGATGCAGAAAAGTAGCGCGAGGACACTGTTGGTGAAGACTGTCTTGATGCTGGCTGCGAAGGTGGCGCGGGTGGATGTGCTGGGGTTGGAGCTTTGTCCCGCACGCTCCCCTTCCTCCGCCGAATCGGCATCCGCATCCCCGGCGACATGGCTGGTCTGCGGCCTAAAGCCCCAACCGGCGATGAGCGCCAGCACGGTAAAGAGCATCATGAGAACAAACACCGCGCGCGACGACGCAGCAGCCGCGACAAAGCCACCCAGCGTGGGGCCAACGATGATACTCACGTTTGAAAACATGGCGATGGCGGAGTTGATGTCTTTGAGCTCGACAGGATCGTCGGTGAGGTAGGCCGGATAGGACGTGGCGATGGGCTGGGCGAATCCCATCACAAAGCCCAGAAACACCGCGCCGAGCAGGACGACGCCGGTCGCGCTACCAAAGGCGATGATTGCCGTGCCAGTTGCAAGAGCGCCGATGATGCTCAGCAAGAAATGGCGGCGCGGACCCCAGGCGTCGAGCGCAGCGCCACCCGCAAAGGATCCCAGGATCACGAAAACGTTCATAAACAGAACGGCCAGCGATGTCGCCACGACTGAGGCATCGTCTGCATAGGTGAGCGTTCCGATGACGCCGATAAAATAACTGGTCTGAAACCCGGTGTAGATGAGAAAGCGCATCGCCACCAGCCGCTTGGCCTGCACGGACAGCGATGATTGAGGCTTTGAGAAAAGAGATGCGAGCATGGAGACTCCTTGTTTCATACGAATACGGGCGGTGGGCATTCGCCACCGTCTGTCAAATCAATCTATCCGCATGAAACATTAAGGACGCATCAGGACCCTTCTCTCCGTTTTTCGCCCGTCATGAACTACTTGGTAGATTGTAAGGCATGTCCCACACATCTACCAAAGCAAAAACCACCACAAAGGTGCCTGGCCCCTTTGTGGTGGTTGCGACGTTTACGCTGGTTGAGACTTGGCTAGGCCAGGTCGGCGCCGTTGGTGGCGATGACCTTCTTGTACCAGAAGAAGCTGTCCTTGCGGCTGCGGGCGAGCGTGCCGTTGCCGTCGTTGTCCTTGTCGACGTAGATGAAGCCGTAGCGCTTCTTCATCTCGCCGGTCGAGGCGCTCACCAAATCGATGCAGCCCCACATGGTGTAGCCCATCAGGTCCACGCCGTCCTCGATGGCAATCTCCATCTGCTTGATATGCTCGCGCAGGTAATCGATGCGGTAGCCGTCGTGAATCGCACCGTCCGCCTCGACCTCGTCCACCGCGCCCAGGCCGTTCTCGACGATCATCAGCGGCACCTGGTAGCGGTCGTAGACCTCCTCCAGGTAGTAACGCAGGCCCTCGGGGTCGATCGCCCAACCCCAATCGCTCTTCTTGAGGTACTCGTTGCCGGCGCCACCAAAGATGTTGCCCTGCTCCAGCAGCACCGGGTCAGCCGTGGCCGTGGCGCTCATGTAGTAGCTAAAGCTGTAGAAGTCGACCTTGCCGGCGGCCAGCGTGGCGGCGTCCTCGGGCGAAACCTCCACGTGCACGCCTTCGCGGCGCCACACGCTGGGCGCCCACGAGGGATACGCACCGCGCACCTGCACGTCGCCGCAGTAGAAGTTCATCTCGCGCTGCTGCTTTTGTGCGGCCAGAACGTCTGCCGGATTGCACGTGTGCGGGTAGCAGGCGTTGCCGGCGATCATGCAGCCGATCTTGTTCTGGGGATCGATCTGATGGCCCATGGTGACGCACTTGGCGCTCGCCAGGAACTGATGGTGCAGGGCATCGAAGCGCGCCTGCGGGTCGTCCCAGTCGCAGTCGCCAAAGGCCATGGGCGTGTCGGTTGCCTCGGGCACCATGCCGCCGCCCATCACGCCGCCAAAACCGCCCATGAGCAGGCAATTGATCTCGTTAAAGGTGAGCCAGTAGCGCACCAGCCCCTTGTACTCGGTCATGACGGTGCGGGCGTAGTTGAGATAGAAATCGATGAGCTTGGGGTTCTTCCAGCCGCCGTAGTTTTTGGACAGGCCATAGGGCAGCTCATAGTGGCTGAGGGTGACCATGGGCTCGATGCCCTGCTCCTGACAGGCCTGGAACACGCGGCGGTAGAACTCGATGCCGGCCTGGTTGGGCTCGGCCTCGTCGCCGTTGGGGAAGATACGGCTCCAGTTGATGGACATGCGGTAGCACTTAAAGCCCATCTCGCCAAAAAGCTTGATGTCGTCGAGGTAGTGATGGTACATATCCACGGCCTCGTGGCTGGGATAGTGGTACTGGGGCAGGATGCCGTCGGTGATGTGACGCGGCTCGGAGACCGTGCCGCCGGTCATGATGTCGGGAACGCCGAGGCCCTTGCCGTCCTCGTTGTATCCGCCTTCGCACTGATTGGCGGCAGTGGCGCCGCCCCACAGAAATCCATCGGGAAAAGCCATGTTGGCTCCTTTCGTACGTGTTGGGATGTTGCGTGGACGCCGAAGCGGCGTCCACAAGGTAATTTGCGTCCCGATCGGGGTTCGCGTTGAGCCGGCCGCCACGAAACCGGCCTATCTACTACATTTTACCGCGAATCACCGACCACACCGCAATTGTCAATAATAAAACCGCAGGTAGAAGGCTTGACGGTTTTGGGAAAACCGTCGCGTGGTTGGCCCCTACCACTTAAACGTAGTAGATAGACCGGTTTCGTGGCGAGGCATGTTGCGGGACGCGCGCGGACCGGCCGATCGAAACTATGCCGGCTTAAGATATGCGGACGGAGCTGACGGAGACGACGTTTGCCCAGATAAAACCGACCAAAATAAACCTGTCCCTTATTGGCAGGTTCAAAACCATGCCGGTTTACGGAGCAGAACCAGTGCCCCTTGAGCATGCCAGAAACGGCAAGGACAAAACCGCAGGTAGGAAGCTTGTCAGTTTACGGAAAAACGGGGTATGGTCAGCACTCACCGTTTTAGCCCCGTAATCCGGCATGGTTTTGATTTTGGGCAGTCGCTCGGACGAGCGCATGGCATCTAGCCCCTTTGAGAAAAGCCGGCGGGGCGCTCTCCCGCCGGCTTGGTACCGAGTCTTTGTCGTTTGGGCTACTTGGCAGCCTCGGGCTTGTAGGTGACAAACTCGATTGCGAAGCCCACGGCGGCACCCACGAGCGAGGCAACGATAGCCCAGATCATGTGGTTGATGCCGTTAACACCGGAGGGGTCGATGAAGGACAGCCAGTTGAAGACGCCCAGACCACCGGACATGTACACCACGGCGCCGGAGATGCCGATGATGAGGCCGCCCACAGCAGAACCGATGCTGGCGTTGATGAAGGCCTTCTTATCGGGTAGGGCGACACCGTAGATAGCGGGCTCGGTGACGCCAAAGAAGAAGGCGGAGATCATGGCCGGCAGCGCGATGCCGCGGAACTTCTCGTCCTTGTTCTTGAGATACATGGCAAAGAGCACGGCGCCCAGCGAGAAGGAGTGGGCGATAACGGAGCCCAGAACGTAGTCGTAGCCCAGAGTGGACAGGTTGACCAGCGCGATGGGCACGAGGGACCAGTGGAAGCCAAAGATGACCAGGCACATCCAGAAGGCACCGACGAGGGTGCAGCCCAAGATGGAGCCGATCATGGGCAGGCCAAACAGCAGCGCGAAGAACTCACCAAGCAGGTTGGTGATGAGCGTGGCGATGGGGCCAATGACCAGATAGCCAAGGGTGACGGTAACGGTGACGACGATCAGCGGGGTGAAGAACATCTTCATAGAAGCGGGCATCCACTTCTTAACCCAGTGCTCGAGGGTGGAGCCAAACCAGACCATGAGCAGGATGGGGATAACGGAGCTGGTGTAACCCGAGGCAGGCATGATGAGCGGCAGGCCCAGGAACGTGGTGTACCAAGAGAAGGTGCCAGCAAAGCCGAGCTCGACGGAGCCGACAACCTCGCCCGAGGTCAGGGCAACCATGGTGGGATACACCAGGGCAAAGGCGATGGCCATGCCGTTGAACTCGCTCATCTTGAACTTCTTGGCCGCGGTAAAGCCAAGCACCACGGGCAGGAAGTAGAACATGCCGTCAGCGACGGTGTAGAGCAGCGTGTAGGCGCCGTCGTTGGCAAAGCTCGGGACCAGGAAGGTAGCGAGCGCCAGCAGGCCCTTCATGATACCGGCAGCGGCGAAGGTGCCGAGCATGGGGGCGAAGATGCCCGAGATGAGGTCGATGATCACATCGGTAACGCCCTTGGGAGCGGCATCGTCGTCATCGGCGTCGACGGCGCCGCCGTCGCTAAAACCGCCGGCCTTGAGAACGGCGTCGTAGACGTCCTCGACGATGTTGCCCACAACAACCTGGTACTGGCCGTTGGCGTGCATGACCTTGATGACGTTGGGCAGCTCGGAGATTGCCTCGTCATTGGCCTTCGACTCGTCCTTGAGCTTAAAACGAACACGGGTAATGCAGTGTGCGACGCATTTGACGTTGGACTTGCCGCCAACCAGCTCTACGATCTGGGCAGCAAGATCGTCGTATTTACCTGCCATGATCTGTCCTCTCTTTTCCAAATTTCGACAAAAATATCCCCTACCGCGAGCCGGTACCTTGCCCGCAGTTAGAAACCAAAAAGAATTGTTGCGATTGCCGCCGGGCTGGCGGCTTTACTCACTCGGTCTGCGAAGCCGATCGCAGACGGTTGATATGCATCATCAGATACAAGAGCTCCTCGTCCGAGCAGCTCTGCTTGAACTCTTTCTCGAACACGCGGTTGATGGCGTACGCACACTGGTAGGCCTCGGGAAAATCGCGGGCGGCCTGCATAAACAGTGAGGAGTTCTCGGTCTGCGTGCAGCTGCCCTTAACAAGGCGGCGAACCAAAAAGCGCAGGTGCGCAAGAAAGCGAATGTAGCAGTACGACGCCGTGTCGAGCGAGCAGCCGAGCTGCTTTTCCACGGAATGGGTTACCTCGTCAAGCACGCGGGTGCTCTTCATGATGAAGTCCATGTCCTTGGCGCGGCCCATGCCGTCGACCTCGGCGTTAACGATGTGGAGCGCGATGCTCGTGGCCTCGTTCTGACCCAGCTTGGCGCCGGTGTGCTTTTGCACGATGGCGAGCGCGGCCTGACCGATTTCGAGCTCACGCGGGTAGATGAAAGCCACCTCATGCTCGAGCGGGTTGGGAGCGCTGATCTGGTCGTCGTCGCGCTGAACGGCAAACTGCAGGTGATCTGCCAGGATAAAGGGCAGGCCACCGGACAGCTTGCAACCAAGCTGCTGGGATGCGAAGCAGGCAATGTCGCTTGCCGCGAGCAGAACGTCGTCGGGAAGTGTGCCGACCATATCCTGCAGGCTCTCGGGAACGTTATAGAATTTGCGCTGGATGAGCGACTCATCGGCAAGCTCGTAGGGCATCTCGTGAAAACCGATGCCCTTGCCAAAGACAACAACCTCTCGGCCGTCATCGCTGGCGGCGAGAGCAACGTTATTGTTGATCTTCTTTAAAATGAGCATGAAAAAACTCCTCGGACATCGGCGCTAGACGACGGGGCGATATTCCTCGTCTTCTATCATACGCAAGTGATGCCTCCCGAGGAGTAACAAACTTGTGAGCACGTGGGCGATTGTAGGATGAAACTTGCATGCAGCGTAAGCCCCATTGGTGCGAAAGTCCGCTGAACGGTAGGAAATCGCCTGTAAACGGCAAAACCACCACAAAGGTGCCTGGCCCCTTTGTGGTGGTTTTGGCTGATGCCCCGATGTTACTCGCGCGGGGTGCCGTAGGGGTTGTACAAATCTGCAAGAGCAAATGTGCCGGTAGTAGCATCAAAGTCGAGTTCGAGCACACAGCAGTTGCCAATGCGGTGCTTCATCTTGAGCGGCTCCACGCCCACGCCGCGCATGACCTGAGCCGCTGCGGCGCCATGGCTCACGCACAACACGCTCTCATGTCCAGGGCGCTGCATGAACTCGGTGATGGTCGCCATCATACGCTCGCGAAACTCGACTTCGCCCTCGCCGTCATACTGCTTGTAAAAATCGCCGTACGGCAGGCGCGGATTCAAATCCTCGCTCGCGCCCTCAAATTTGCCAAAGTTCCACTCCTTAAGGCCCTTGACGCGCTCGTAAGGCTGACCGGGGAACGCAAGCTCAAGCGTGTCGCACGCACGCTCGGACGTCGAACTGTACGCATGGTCAAACGTAAGGCCACGCCCTCGCAGGGTCGCACCGACAGTTTTAGCCTGCTCGATTCCCAGCTCGGTGAGCGGCGAGTCACACCAGCCCTGCTTGCGACGAAGCAAGTTAAAGAGCGTTTGACCGTGACGCATAAAGTACAGTTTTGACATGAGGCCTCCGTGATCGCAATCGTTTGTCAGCGATTATGACACCTTGAGCTAACTTTAAGTCAAAGCTTTTTTTGCAAAAACCACCACAAAGATGCCTGTCCCTTTTTGGCAGGTTATGGCAGCGCAGCGAGCCGGTTCCAAGTGCCCCAGGTCGCCCCGAAAGAGGAGCGACGCGTACTTTGGTACGCGAGCGACGGCTTGAGGGGCGAGATGGGGTGCTTGGGGCCGGCGCAGCGTCGAGCCTTAAAGGTGATCTTGGATCAGATCGCAGATGGCTCGGGCGTCGTTGATGTTGATGGCTCGGGTCGCAAAGCCGGCGTCGAAGGCCTGGCGTGCCAGGGCTTCATTGCAGGCAAGGGCCAGCGTGTGACCGTCGACCAGGTCGAGCGAGCTCTTGCCGCGCAGACGGTCGACACCGGAGCGCGCGACGACGATGTTGTCGAAGCCCTCGGTCTTGTAGCCCTCGATAATCACCACGTCGACATCGTTGTAGCGCGACAGCAGCTCGCGCGCGGGCATCTCGTCCTCCTCGCGCGTGTCGGCGTACTCCGCCCAGCGCGTGGCGCAGATGAGACCCACGTGCTTGGATCCGGCCTGGTGATGGCGCCAGGTGTCCTTAGCGGGCACATCGATATCAAAGCCGTGGTGCCCGTGATGCTTGAGCGAACCCACGCGCAGGCCGCGGCGAGTGAGCTCGGCGATAACCTTCTCGACGAGCGTGGTCTTGCCCGAATTTTGGTAGCCGATAAACGCGATTGCGGGGACGGCCGGAGTGGGAGCTGCGGGTACAACGGCGACGGGTGCGCTCGCGGGTGCGTCGCCCGCGGCTCCCACAGCCTCAACAGCAGCGGCCTGACGCTCGGCACGATCCCACACGCCCGAGCGGCCGCCCTCCTTGTGCAGCAGACGAACGTCGACGATCTCCATGCCGCGATCGACGGCCTTGCACATGTCATAGATCGTTAGGCACGCGGCACTCGCGCCGGTCAGCGCCTCCATCTCGATACCCGTCTTGCCCGTCACGCCCGCCGTAACCAGCACGTGAAAGCCAACCTGCCCGTCCGTGCGCGCCGGCGCCCAGCCCTCGGGCACGTCCTCGGCCGGCGTCCCCGCCGGAACGATGGGCGCAATGTCGCACTTGCTCTTGGTAATGAGCAACGGATGGCACATGGGGATGATGTCGCTCGTGCGTTTGATGGCCATGATGCCCGCCACGCGCGCGCAGGCAAGCACATCGCCCTTTTTGGCGCGGTCCTGCAGCACCATGGCCTGCGTCTCGGGGTGCATGAGGATGGTGCCCTCGGCGATGGCAATGCGATGGGTCTCGGCCTTGTCGGACACGTCGACCATGCGCACCTCGCCCTTGGCGTCCACATGCGTCAGCTCGTCGCGACGGGCGTCGCGGGCGGGCTCGGCGACAGCGCTGGAAGTCGGCTGCGCGGACGCGTCGGCGTTGCCAGCATTCGCCGCAGCCGTGACTTTGTGGGCAGACATCGCGGCCCTACGAGCGGCCTTGGTGGCATCGGCGTACCTGCTCTTGGCCATATGATCATCCTCCGATTTGGGACATAAATCGTTGCGTGCCCTCAATTATCGCGTGTTCCTGCGGTTTGTGGGCCACGGCATCGCGCCAAATCGAAAGTACCTGCATATCATCACCACGGCGCAGGGCGTCGCGCACCGAATACTCGGCATCGCTGAACAGGCACGGACGCACGTTGCCGTCTGCCGTCAGGCGCAGACGGTTGCAGTTCGCACAAAAATGGTTGGACATGGCGCTAATAAAGCCGACCGTACCCGCCGCACCCGGAAAGTGCCAATAGCGCGCAGGGCCCGCGCCGGCAGGAGCGTCGTTGATGCCGAGCGGCTCGAGCTCGCCCAGTCCCGCCGCCGCGGCCCCGGCATTAATGCGAGCCCGCAGCTCGTCGCTCGGCACGGTGTCGCTCGCGTCCCACAGCTCGGGATTGAGCGCGGGCGCATGCGGGTCCACGGCGCAATGCGAGCTCGTGCGTTCGTCGCCAATGGGCATATATTCGATAAAGCGCAGGTGGATGGGGCGGTCGAGCGTGAGCCGCGCAAGGGCCGCCACATCCTGGTTGAGCCGGCGCACCACAACGCAGTTGACCTTAACAGGCTCAAAGCCCCAAGCCAGCGCCGCGTCGATGCCAGCCATGGTCTGCTCGAGCCGACCCAGGCGCGTGATCTTTCCAAACAGCGTAGGGTCGAGTGTATCGAGCGAAATGTTGACGCGGTTAAGCCCGGCATCTTTGAGCTGCGGTGCCAACTTGGGCAGCAGGGCACCATTGGTGGTAAGCGAGATGTCCTCGATCTGCGGAATCGCGCGGATGTCGCGAATGAGCGGAATGATGCGGCGGCTGACCAGCGGCTCGCCGCCCGTCAGGCGCACGCGGCGAATGCCCTCCCCCGCTACCAGGCGCACAAAGCGGGCGATTTCCTCGGCGCTGAGCAGCTCGTCGTGCGCGCGGGGCGCCACGCCATCGGCCGGCATGCAGTAAATGCAGCGGAAATTGCACTTGTCGGTAACGGCAATGCGCAGGTAGTTGATATCGCGGCCAAAGACGTCATGTTGCACGCGCCCGTCCACGCAGCCCTCCCCTCACGCGGCGTTTTATTCTTCGGAAAACATAATACCCCACGGGAGAATCATGCCGACACCCGTACGACAGGACAGGTCGCTTCGAGCAAAACGGACTTTCCAAGCCCATCCTCAGCACAGACCATCACAACATTCGATGCTTTTTCCAATTTTGGCGAAAAACGTCGAATGTTGTGATGATTTGACTTCCCACGGCACCCCGTAGAAGGGCCGGAACGCCCCTAAAGACCGCCGTCCCAGTGCCGAATCACGAATTCTCGCAGGTCGTTTTGACGTTTCTGGAACGCTTCGCTTCGGTCGCACTTGAGGCCCATAGCGAGCGCGATGGCGTTCATCGCCCGGTGCAATTGCAGCTGGTGGGCAAACTGAGTCCCGGTGAGGACGATCATCCTAAAGCCCAGCGCGCTCAGCACGGTCATGCGCTCCGCATCCGACGCGCTGCGCTGTTTATCAAGATGGTCCGAGCCGTTGTATTCAATCCCCGTACCGCTCGCAGGCGCATATACGTCGATCTCGAAATACCCAGCCTTAGCGAGATACTTGAACTCGTTGGGAACATCGACCCGACGGTTGAGCTCGATCTTGGCGTATCCCAGCCCGCCCTGGGAACGTTTTGCTACGACCATGATTGCGGTGGCCGTCTCCATGGGCGACCGCGCGCCATCGTGCACGCGCTTGAGCACGGCGGCCGCGCGTATAGCCCCCTGACGAGATCGGTTCTCATTGCAATAAGCAATCAAGTCGGCAACGGTATACCTCTGCCCCATCTCGACATAATCGTCCGTCGACAGATGATTCAAATGGTATCGGGCACAGATTTCGTAGCCATATTCCAGCTGCTCGGGCTCACTCATCCACGAACCCGCTTGGACAAAACACATGACCTCATCAACCACTAGAAGGCCCTCTGCCACCTCGATAAGATGGCCTGGAGGTACCGGCGCCCCAAACATGTGGCACCTAAATCCAGCCGGCGTCGAGCGCTCAAAATCGAAGTTGACGAGCGTGTCGATATGATCGAGCTCTTCCCGTGGAATACCAAGCGAAACCAGATGGTCGGTAACAATCCCGACTGCCGTTGAAGCCCTCAGCCCCTTGGCATCGAGCCCCAATTTGGGCAGGTCCGCAGTCGGCTCCGCCTCGCTAGCAAGCGAGTCCTCATCGTATAGGCTGCTTGCTCGCGAGAGCGGCTCGGACGGGCGCGCCACGTTGTGGTACAGCCAGGCAGTCTTATGGGACAGGACGATCGGCAGGTCCATGAGCCCTCCAATGGAGTCGGATAACCAACCTTATTCCCCTGCCCACGGGTCCGCACACCTTCGCGCGCAAGAAAGCGATTCCACCCGATCGAGTGGTAGAAAAACCATCACAACATTCGATGCTTTTCCCGATTTTGGCAAAAAACGTCGAATGTTGTGATGGTTTGAGGCGAGGTGAGGGGCACGGAGGGGTCAAAACATCGTGCTCGAACAGGTTAATCCAACTCTTTTAAGCCATGCGCCAGTTGCCAGTACTCGCCGTGCTGGGCGAGCAGCTCTTCGTGCGTGCCGCGCTCGATGATGCGGCCGTGTTCGAGGACCATGATGGCGTCGGCGTCGCGGACGGTGGACAGGCGGTGCGCGATCATAAAGGTGGTGCGTCCGCGCATGATGCGGTCCATGCCGCGCTCGATAAGCTTTTCGGTACGCGTGTCGATGCTCGAAGTGGCCTCGTCCAAGATGAGCACCGGCGGGTCGGCGACGGCCACGCGCGCGATGGCGAGCAGCTGGCGCTGGCCCTGCGACAGGTTGGCGCCGTCGGCCGTGACCGGCGTGTCGTACCCTCTAGGCAGGCGGCGGATAAACGAATCCGCGCAGGCAGCCTCGGCGGCGGCGCGCACTTCCTCGTCGGTCGCGTCGAGCTTGCCAAAGCGGATGTTCTGCGCAATGGTGCCGCTAAACAAGTGCGTGTCCTGCAGCACAATGCCGAGCGACCCGCGCAGGCTGGCCTTGGCAATGTGCTTGACGTCGATGCCGTCGTACGTGATCTCGCCGTCATCGACCTCGTAGAAGCGGTTGATGAGGTTGGTGATGGTCGTCTTACCGGCGCCTGTGGAGCCCACAAACGCGATCTTTTGCCCCGGCTTGGCAAACAGGTTGAGGTCCGTGAGCACACGGGTGCCCGGCACGTAGGAAAAGTCCACGGCATGGAAGCGCACGTCGCCGGCAAGCAGGACCAAGCCGCACGTGAGCTCGGTACCGTCGGCAGCCACCGCACGGCCCGACTCATCAACGGCAGCCACATCATGCAAGTGCCCGTACGCGCCCACGCCCTGGCCCTCGGGAATCTTCCACGCCCACGCGGCGTCGCCCGTCTGCACCAGCTCCACGCAGCCCTCGTCCACCTCGGGCTTAAGGTCCATGGCGGCAAACAGGCGCTCGGCACCGGCCAGCGCGTTGAGCAAAAAGTTGCCCAGCTGCGTAAACTGGTTGATGGGCATGGCGGCCTGACGCACAAAGACCAGGTAGCTTGCGAGCGCACCTACATCGGCGAGCCCCTTGATGCAGAGCATGCCGCCCGCCACGGCGACGATAGCGTAGTTGGCATAGCCGATCACCACGGTCATGGGCACCATCGAGTTGGCGTAGGCTTGCGCGGCGCCACCGGTGCGGCGCAGTTCTTGGTTGCGCACGTCAAAACCAGCCACGTTGACCCGCTCGTGGTTAAAGACCTTGATGACCTTTTGGCCTGAGACCATCTCCTCGACGTATCCGTCCAAATCGCCCAGCGACGCCTGTTGGGCGGCAAAAAAGCGCTTGGAACGCATGCCCGAGTAGCGCGCATACAGCACAATGGCCGCGTCGCACACGAGCGTAATAATCGTGAGTTGCCAGTTAAGGATGATGAGCATGGCCGTGGTGCCCACAACCTGAATGGCGGCCTGAATCACGTTGGCAAAGCTGTTGTTGAGCGCCTCGGAGACGGTGTCGACGTCGTTGGTAAAGAAGCTCATGATGTCGCCCGAGCGCGTGCTGTCAAAATAACTGAGCGGCAGCGTCTGGATGTGCGCGAACAGGTCGCGACGAATATCGGAGACCACGCGCTGGGCCGCGCGCACCATAATCTGCGAGTAGCCCAGAGCCGAGAGCACGCCCGCGGCGTAGATGATCGCCGTCAGGATGACCTGCTTGGCGAGCAGTTCCTCCCCGCCCGTGGCCAAACCGTTAACGATGGGGCGCACCATGTAGGTGCCGGCGAGGCTCGCGATGGCGGCGACGGAGGCGAGCACGCCCACCGCGAGCAACGAGAACTTGGCATGCCCCATGTAGGAGAGCAGGCGGCGAAGCGTCTGCGTCAGATTGGTGGGACGGGCCTGAGCGGATGTCTTAGGCATGGCGCTCACCCCCTTCCAAGGTCGATCCGCTGGGGACGGAAGAAAACGGATCGTTCGCGCAGCCATCGTCGCTGCCGTCACCGGCGTCCGCATCCCCCGCAAACTCCATCTGCGAGGCGTAAATCTCCTGGTAGATGTTGTCGCCCGCCAGCAGTTCCTCGTGCGTGCCCACGCCATGGACACGACCGTCGTCCAACACCACAATGCGATCGGCATCCATGACGCTCGCAATGCGCTGTGCGATGACAATCACCGTCGTATTGGGAATCTGAGCAATATGCTCGCGAATCTTAGCGTCGGTCGCCATATCGACCGCGCTGGTGGAGTCATCAAAAATGAGCACGCGCGGATGCTTGAGCAGCGTTCGCGCGATGCACAGGCGCTGCTTCTGCCCGCCCGAGACACCGGCACCGCCCTGGCCCAACTCGCCGTCCAGCCCGCCGATGCGATCAAGGAACTCGTCCACGCACGCCGCGCGGCAAGCCGCGAGGAGCTCATTGTCCGACGCCTGTGGATTGCCCCACTGCAGGTTCTCGCGCACGGTGCCCGTGAACAGCACATTCTTTTGCAGCACAATGCCCACCGCGTCGCGCAAGGTAGCCAGGTCGTAGTCACGCACGTCGTGTCCGCCCACAAGCACGGCGCCCTCAGTGGCGTCGTACAGGCGCGCGATCAGCTGCACAAGCGAGCTCTTGCCCGAGCCCGTGCCGCCGAGGATGCCCACCGTCGAGCCGCTCTCGATGCGAAGGTCGATATGTTCGAGCACATCCTCGGCTGCATCCTCGCGGTACTTAAACGACACGTCGCGAAACTCGATGCTTCCGTCGGCCACCCCGTGCACGGCAGTGGCAGCGTCGGGCGCCTGGATAAGCGAACGCTCGTCGAGCACCCGCGAGATGCGCTCCACGCTGGCAAGTGCGCGCGTGAGCAGCAAAAACACGTTGGAAATCATCATGAGCGAGTTCATGATCAGCAGCACATAGCTCATGAAGCCCGTGAGCGAGCCCACGCCGAGCTCGCCGGCAAGAATCATGCGACCGCCGATCCACAGAATGGAAAGCGCCGCCACGTACATCGACAGCTGAAACACCGGCAAGTTGAGCACAGCGTTGCCAAAGGTCTTCGTCGCGGTGCGCGCAAGCTCGGTATTGACGGCATCGAACTTGGCCTCCTCGTGCTCGGCGCGCACGTACGCCTTGACGGCGCGCACGGCGGTGAGGTCCTCCTGCACCACGCCGTTGAGATGGTCCATCGAGGTCTGCAGCTGGCGGTAGAGCGGACTGACGCGATAGGTGATAACGCCCAGCACGATCGCCAGCACCGGCAGGATGATCGCGAAAACGGTGGCGAGCGGACGCGACAGCACCAGCGCATAGACCAAGCCGACGATGAGCGTCACGGGACCGCGCACCATGGGGCGAAAGCCATTGCCGATGGCATTTTGGATGACGGTGATATCGGTAGTCATGCGGGTGACGAGCGAGCTGGCGTCGTAGTTATCCAGATTGCCAAAAGCGAGCGTCTGGATCTTGCGGTACTCCGCCTCGCGCAAGTTAGCGCCCAGCCCCGAGGCGACGCGAGCAGACGTGCGTGCATAGCCCAAGCCAAGTACCAGCGAACATGCGGCGAATACCAGCATATACGCGCCCTGCAACAGCATGTAGTTGATGTCGCCCGCGGGAACGCCCACGTCGATGATATTTGCCATGATGACCGGGATAAACAGCTCGAGCGCCGTCTCGGCCGTCACAAAGAACACGCCGAGTATGGCATCGCGGCGGTATGCCCCCAGATAGGAAAACAAAATCTTGAGATTGCGCACGCAGGTTCATCCCCCATCAAACGTTGTTCGCAAACCCAGGTATTATGGCGCGCCGTGCGGCGGTGTCAAGTGATGCGAAATCGATTTCTGCAAGGCTAGTGCAGGCGCCAAGCTCGCAGGACGCGCCCCTGTATTCAATTGGAAATGAACGCGAGCGTGACTTTTTTCTCCCCGCCGCCAACACAAACCTTGACTCTACAATCGTTGTAGGGTTTTCACTACACTGGTACGTAAACAGACCAAGCCAGAAAGCCCCGCCCATGGAACACGACCTCACACGCGGCAATGTCCTTAAGACCATCGCGGTCTTTGCCCTGCCTTATATGCTCTCGTACTTTTTGCAGATGCTCTACGGCATGGCCGACCTGTACATGATGGGGCAGTTTAGCGGCGCCGCCGGCATCACCGCCGTGGGCAACGGCGCGCAGACGCTCTATATCATTACCGTGACGCTCGTGGGCCTGGCCATGGGAACGACGGTTATCGTCGGCCACGCCGTGGGTTCGCGTCGGTTTGACCGCGCCGAGACCGCCATCGGCAACACCATCACGCTCTTTATGGGTGTCTCGGTGGTGCTGGCCGCTGTCCTGCTCGCACTGTGTCCGCAGATTGTGGCACTCATTGGCACGCCGGCCGAAGCGGTCGAAGGAACCGCCGCCTACCTGCGTATCTGCTTTATGGGCATTCCCTTTATCGCCGCGTACAACATCCTCTCGGCCATCTTTCGCGGCCTAGGCGATTCGCGCTCGCCCATGTACGTGATTGGCGTGGCATGCATCATCAACATCGCGCTCGACTTTCTGTTTATCGGCCACATGGGGCTCGGCCCCGTAGGCGCGGCACTCGGCACAGTCATCGCGCAGACGGCGAGCGTGGCTCTCGCGCTCGTGTGGCTCAAGAGCCGCCGTACGCACATTCACCTCAAGCGCAGCGACCTACGCCCCCAGCCCGAGGTGCTCGGCAGCATTCTTAAGATCGGCGTGCCCGTGGCCGTGCAGGACGGCTGTATCCAGGTGGCGTTTATGTTTATCACCGTCATCGCCAACCACCGAGGGCTCGTCGACGCCGCCGCCGTGGGCCTGGTTGAGAAGATGATCAGCTTTTTGTTCATTGTGCCGAGCTCCATGGGCGCCACCGTCAGCGCACTCACGGCGCAAAACGCCGGCGCGGGCAAGGGCGACCGCGCGCGTCAGGTACTCAAAGACGCCATGACCATTTCGGTAGTGTACGGCTGCCTGATCACAGCGCTGGTGTGGCTGGTGGCGCCGGCGTTTATTGGCTTTTTTGCCAAGGACCCCGCGGTGGTCGCGGCCGGTACCGGCTATATGCACAGTTATATTTTCGACGCGATTTTTGCCGGCATCCACATTTGCTTTAGTGGCTTTTTCGCTGCGTATGGCAAGAGCTACATCGGCTTTGCGCACAACGTGCTGGCCGTGGCACTCATTCGCGTGCCGGGCGCGTGGCTGCTGTCGAACGCCTATTCCGATACGCTGTTTCCCATGGGCATCGCTTCGCCGTGCGGATCGATTTTGTCGGCGGTCATTTGCGTTGTCGCGTTTACCGTACTCAACCGGCGCGGGGCTTTTGACAAACTGGTAGCGTAGCGAGGCGACGCAAAATCGCCCTGATCGACGACATCATCAGCGACGACCCAGCAACCTACGTGACGCAGATCACGGTGCCGGTCTCTCTAGGCTAGACCGAGCCTCGCCTCTAACTCGGTCAACGCCTCAAAGGCATCGCGAGATGCACCCGCCGCGCGCTCGCGCTCGGCAACGCAAATTCGCATCATTAAGCGCTCTTTTGCCTGCACTTGGGAATGCCTCGCGCGCCCTTCCGCCTGCGAGCAATTGCGATTCTCGATATCCATTACGCCTCCGGCACCTCACCAGTCGCCAGGATCTGCTCGAGCGCGTCCTCGTCCAGCACGGGCACACCCAGCTGCTCGGCCTTGGTAAGCTTGGAGCCCGCTTTGGGGCCGGCGACCAGATAGCTCGTCTTCTTTGACACACTGCCCGAAACCTTGGCGCCGAGCACCTTGAGCGCCGCGCCCGCCTCGTCGCGAGTGCGGTTGACGAGCGTGCCGGTGAGCACGAAGGTCAGACCCGCGAGCGGTTGTGCATCGGCGAGCTCGCCCGCCACGCCCGCGTCGGCTGCGGCTTGTGCATGCGCGGCGCCCAAGTCGACCTCGAGCGACAGGCCCGCCTGGCGCAGGCGCTCCAGCACGGCAAGGTTTTCGGGCACGGCCAGGAACTGCTTGACGCTCGCCGCAATCTTGGGACCGATGCCCTCGCACTCGGCGATATCCTCTTCGCTCGCCAAGATAAGCTTGTCAATCGACAGGAATCGCTCGGCAATAACCTCGCCCACACTCTTGCCCACGTGGCGGATGCCCAGGGCAAACAGCACGCGACCGAGCGGCTGGCTCTTGGACTTGTTGAGCTCGGCGATGATTTTCTCGGCCGTCTTGAGGCCTACCGGAATGGGGTCGCCCTTCTTGACGCCCTTTTTGCTATTGGAGCTGGCATAGGTGCGCCCCGTGTCCAGTCCGGCGATGTCGTCAACCGTGAGCTGGTAGAAGTCCGCGACGTCGTGAATCAGCCCGGCGGCGATCATCTTGTCGACGATCTCGTCGCCCAGGCCATCGACGTCCATGCAGCCGCGGCTCACCCAGTGGAGCAAACGCTCCTTGAGCTGTGCGGGGCAGTCGATGGACACGCAGCGGTAGGCAACCTCGCCATCCTCGTGAACCACGGGGCTACCGCACACGGGGCAGACCTCGGGCATGTGCCAGTCGACCGAATCGGCCGGGCGCTTGTCGAGCACCGGGCCCACGACCTCGGGAATCACGTCGCCCGCCTTATGCACGATGATGGTGTCGCCCTCGCGCACGTTCTTGCGGCGGATCTCGTCGATGTTGTGCAGCGTGGCGCGCGCGATGGTGGAGCCGGCGACCGTCACCGGGTCGAACTCGGCGACCGGCGTGAGCACGCCGGTGCGACCCACCTGGATGCGAATCTCGCGCAGGACGGTCTGCTTTTCCTCGGGCGGGAACTTAAAGGCGATGGCCCAACGCGGTGCGCGAGCGGTAAAGCCCAGGTTGAGCTGCTGTTGGAAGCTGTCGACCTTTACGACCACGCCGTCGATGTCGTAATCCAGGTCGTCGCGGTGCTCGAGCGCCTGGGCACAGAACTCGTGGACCTCGGACGGCGTGGCGCAACGAGCCACGTTGGGGTTGACGCTAAAGCCAGCGCTACGCAGCCAGTCCAGGAACTCGCGCTGGCTGTGGACGTGCAGCGGGTCGGTATCGGCGATGGCGTAGATAAAGGTGGCCAGATCGCGGCGCGCCGTGACCTTGGGATCCTTTTGACGCAGGCTGCCGGCGGCGGCGTTGCGCGGGTTGGCGAAGGGGTCGCGGCCCTCGGCATCGGCCTCGTCGTTCAGACGCACAAAGCTGCCCTTGGGCATGTAGACCTCGCCGCGCACCTCAATGGTGCGCTCGCGGTCGGCACCCATGTGGGCGAGCGCAGGTTCGGACAGGTGCATGGGCACATCCTTGATGGTACGGACGTTGAGCGACACATCCTCGCCCGTGGTGCCGTCGCCGCGCGTGGCGGCGCGTACGAAGGTGCCGTTTTGGTAGGTAAGGGCCACGCCCAGGCCGTCGATCTTAAGCTCGCAGGTATAGGTGACGCTACCGGCACCGAGGGCATCCTCGGTGCGCTGGAGCCACGCATCAAGTTCGTCCAGATCCATGGCATCGTCCATGGAATACATGCGTGCCATGTGCGTGACCGGCGTAAACTGCTCGCTCACGTATCCGCCCACGCGCTGGGTATAGCTGTCGGGCGTCACCAGGTCGGGATAGGCCGCCTCGATCTCCTGCAGCTCAACGAGCATTTTGTCGAAGGCGGCGTCCGTGATCTCGGGCGCGTCAAGCATGTAGTAGCGATAGGCGTGGTAATCGAGCTCGTGGCGCAGCTCGGCCGCGCGCGCGGCGGCCTGGGCATGGGC
>UQNC01000031.1 GCA_900542175.1 uncultured Collinsella sp.
GAAACGGTCGAGAGGGCCGCCTCCGGGCCGGTGCCCTTCCTCGGAGAAGTTCGCGAAGCCCACTTCTCCGAGGAAGGGCACCGGCCCGGAGGCGGCCCCAGCGCGAGGCAGTCCCGGATGCCTACCTACTCGTTGTCGCCCGCGGTCATCTGCGTTGCGGAGAGCGTGCCGTCGGCAGCAGTTGCAGCCGCAGCGTCGGGCCAGACCCAGTCGGTAAAGGCTGGGTGATCGAAGCCCTCGTCACACGCGAACTCAAAGGCCTCGGTGCGGAAGGCCTCCCACTCATCAATCTGCTCGGCAAACTTATTGGCGTCGACCATGCGCAGCACGTCGGCGGCCAGGGCCCAGCGGTCCATGTTGTTCAGACGCAGCATGTCGAACGGCGTGGTCGTGGAGCCCTTCTCCTCGTAGCCGTGGACGCGGAAGGCGTCGTGGCCGGGGCGGTTCCAGATCAGGCGGCGAATCGTGCCGGCATAGGCGTGGAACGCAAAGAGCACGGGCTTCTCACCGCAGCCGAACAGCTCAGCCCAGCGCTCATCGCTGATGGCCTGGTCGTTCTCGCAGAGGTTCTGAATCTTGAGCAGATCGACCACGTTAACGAACCACACCTTAATGCCTAGCTCGCGCAGCATATCGGTTGCAGCCAGGGCCTCAAGCGTCGGCACGTCACCGCACGTGGCAACCACGACGTCAGCCTCGGCGAGCGAGTCGGCAGTCGATGCCCACTTCCAGGTTGCGACGCCCTCGGCGAGCTCGGCGCAGGCCTCGTCAACCGTCTGGAAGGTCGGGGCAGGCTGCTTGCCGCAGAAGATGGCGTTGACGCAGTCAGTGGACTGGTAGACGCGCTCGGCCACAGCGAGGGCCATGTTGGCGTCGGCCGGATAGTACGCATTCACGATATGCGTATCGTTGGCCTTGTTGAGCAGCAAGTCGATAAAGCCGGGGTCCTGGTGCGAGAAGCCGTTGTGGTCCTGGCGCCAGACATGGCTCGACAGCAAAATGTTAAGGCCGCTGATGGGGGCGCGCCACGGAATCTCGCGCTTGGTGGCCTCGAGCCACTTGCAGTGCTGGTTGACCATGGAATCGACCACGTGGACAAAGCTCTCGTAGGAGCTCCACACACCGGAGCGGCCGGTGAGCACGTAGGCCTCGAGGAAGCCCTCGCACTGGTGCTCGGACAGCTGCTCGACAACCTTACCGGAGCCGGCGAGCAGCTCGTCGTTGGCATCGTCCTCGTAGAAGCCGGCATCCCACTGCTTCTTGGTCACCTTGTAGGCAGCCTGTAGGCGGTTGGACGCGGTCTCGTCGGGACCGAAGATGCGGAAATCCTCCATGTTCTTGGCCAGAACGTCGGCAGTGTACTCACCAAAGACGCGGGCAGCCTCGGTGGAGCCCCAGCCATGGCCCTTCTCGGCGACGGGAATCTCGTGGGCGTGAATATCGGGCAGCTCGAGCTCGCGGCGCACCTTGCCGCCGTTTGCATTGGGGTTGGCGCCGATGCGCAGCTCGCCGGTCGGCATAAAAGCCGTTACCTCGGGGCGCACCTGGCCCTCGGGCGTAAAGAGCTCCTCGGGCTTGTAGGAGCGCAGCCACTCGCGCAGCACGCGGAAGTGCTCGTGGGTGTCCTTGGCGCTTGCCAGCGGCACCTGATGAGCACGCCAGGAGTCCTCGGTCTTCTTGCCGTCGATCTGCTTGGGGCAGGTCCAACCCTTGGGCGTACGGAATACGATCATGGGGTAGGCCGGGCGGACCACGGTCTCACCTGCGGCGGCCTGGGCCTGTGCAGTAGCCTTGATGTCGCAGATCTCGTCAAAGACCTGCTCAAACAGGGCAGCGAAACGCTCGTGGATGCTCGCGTGGCTCTCGTCGTCAAAGCCGGCGACAAAGAAGTGCGGCTTGTAGCCCATGCCCTCGAAGAACTTGGCGAGCTCCTCGTCGGACACGCGGGCGAGGATGGTGGGGTTGGCGATCTTGTAGCCGTTGAGGTGCAGGATCGGCAGGACGATACCGTCAGTTGCCGGGTTCACGAGCTTGTTGGACTGCCAAGAGGTCGCAAGCGGACCAGTCTCAGACTCGCCGTCGCCCACCACGGCCACGGCCAGCAGGCTCGGATTGTCCATGACGGCACCGTAGGCGTGGCTGAGCGTGTAGCCGAGCTCGCCGCCCTCGTGGATGGAGCCGGGCGTCTCGGGCGCAAAGTGGCTCGGGATGCCGCCGGGGTACGAGAACTGGCGGAAGAATTTCTGCAGGCCGGCCTCATCATTGGTGATGTCGGGGCGAATCTCGCGGTAGGTGCCATCAAGCAGCGACTGGGCGGTGCCGGCGGGGCCACCGTGGCCCGGGCCCATCAAGAAGATGGCATTCTGGTTGTGATCGGCAATAAGGCGGTTAACGTGGCCGAACAGGAAGTTGATACCAGGAGTGGTGCCCCAGTGACCCACCAGGCGGTGCTTAACGTCCGGACGGCCAAAGTCGCGCGTCTCACCGGTCTTCTCGTCGACAAAGTCGGTACGCATCAGCGGGTTAGAACGAAGGTAAATCTGGCCGACGGACAGATAGTTCGATGCGCGCCAATACAGGTCGACGCCCTCGAGCTCTAAAGCCGGCACCTCGTGGCCCAGCTTTTGCCACGGCGTTCCCAGAGTTTTAGCCATTGTTTATGTCCCTTCGCTGCGCGGTCACCCTCCGATACGGCAACCCTTCGTTGGGACTAGTATATTTGCTAAAACGTTTTATCACGGTGAAAAAACGTTTTAGCATCTCTATCAAACACACCAATTGGCAAAACGCAACATTCACCTGCGGCATTGCCTGTCACAGGTGCTCCACATTCGATCTCTACGAATTGATAAACGTGTTTAGTTGTGTTTAGTAAGTTCGAGAACGCTGCCCTTCACAATGAGAGCAGGCTCCAGAACCACTTCTTCGGCACGCCTGCCGCCCTTGCCGGCGAGACGTTTGGACATGCAACCAAAGGCATGCTCGGCAAGCACGCCCGGGTCCTGCTCGATCGCGGTCAGCGCCGGCTCAAAGAGAACGTCGGCCGCCGAGTTGTCATAGCTCACCACCGAGATATCACCCGGGATGCTCTTCCCCATCTCGTGCAAGCGCTTGAGCAAGCCGAGGGCGATGTTGTCCGAGCTTGCGAACACAGCGGTGGCATCGGTTGCGAGCACCGCCTCCGAGGCCTCGTAGGCGCTCGGAATGTAGTACTCGCTCTCGAACTCCAAGCGCGCGTCAATGGGCAGGCCAACCTCGCGCAGTGCGCGTTCATAGCCGGCAAGTCGTTTGCGGCCCGTATTGGAACGGCGTGCGTTAACCAGGCAGGCGATGCGACGGTGGCCCTGCTCGATCAGGTATCGGGTAGCCATATAGCCACCCATCTCGTGGTCAAACATCACCTTGTCGCACTCGAGCCCCTCAATGGCACGGTCGACCATTACAGCCGGGATGGGAAGGTGGCTGACTTCTTCGCGAAGCGCACGGTCGTCGGAAAACTCGTCGCCCACCACCAGGAAGACACCATCGACACCGCGCGTCACCAGTTGACGCAACAGTTCCAGATCGTCATCGGCGCTTCCGCCCGAGCTGGTAATAAAGAGCGCGTAGCCGTCCTCGCGGCAGCGCTTTTCCAGGCTGCCGGCGAGCGAGGCGAAAAAACGGCTCTCGATGTTGGGAACGATAAGGCCCAGGGTGCGCGACTCGCGCATGACCAGGCTGCGCGCGATCTGGTTGGGAACATAGTGGTTGCGCGCCGCGACCTCCTTGATGAGCTTGCGGTTTTCTTCCGAGATGCGACAAGGCCGATTATTGAGAACAAGCGAGACCGACGAGGGGGAAAGCCCCACCTCTTGGGCAATCTGCTTGAGGGTGACTTTGTTGGCCATCTCGCTCCTTCCGGGTTTACGCGCAATCTCTTGAAAGTATAGCGACTGCCCCTCTACCTCGATGATAAACACTTTATCAATCCGGTGGACGGCAGTTTTATCGCCGCCAGCGCACCAAATACATCTGGGTGGGGTATATTGCAATCGATTGATGAGAACGACCACCAAAAGGCGGATATTCGTATGCACGAGAACGACTTTTTTAACGAGGACCTGCTGTGTGCGCTCGCTGGCGTTGCCGGCGAGGACAACGTGTTGATGAGCGAGCCCATGCGCGAGCACACCACGTTTAAGATCGGTGGCCCGGCCGATGTCTTTGTCACGCCCGATACCGAGCAGGGCCTCATCGCCACGCTTGACACCTGCTATCGCTGCGACCTGCCGCTCACCATCGTGGGCAATGGCTCCGACCTGCTCGTCGGCGACAAGGGCATCCGCGGCGTCGTCGTGGCACTGGGCGAGGGCCTCTCCGACATTACGGTCGACGGCACGCACGTCACGGCGGCGGCCGGCGCCCTGCTTTCCGATGTCGCCGCGGCAGCAGCCGAGGCCGGCCTCACCGGCATGGAGCCCATCTCGGGCATCCCCGGATCGGTCGGCGGCGCCTGCTACATGAACGCCGGAGCATACGGCGCTTGCATGGCCGATGTGCTGGAGTCCGTGCGCGTCTACAAGCCCGCCCGCATGCTCGACGACGGCACCCGCGGTAGCGGCAGCATTATTGAGTTCGATGTCGATGAGCTCAACCTGGGCTATCGCAAGAGCCGCATTGCCGACGACGGTTTCGTCGTGCTTTCGGCCACTTTCAATCTCGCCCCGGGCAACGCCGCGATGATCAAGGCCGACATGGACGACTACCGCCAGCGCCGCGAGGACAAGCAGCCGCTCGACATGCCGAGTGCCGGCTCCACCTTCAAGCGCCCCGAGGGCTACTTTGCCGGCAAGCTCATCATGGACGCCGGCCTGCGAGGACACGCCATCGGCGGCGCGCAGGTGAGCGAAAAGCACTGCGGCTTCATCGTCAACGCCGACCACGCCACCGCCGCCGATGTCGACGAACTCATCCGCCACATCCAAACAACCGTCAAAGACCAATTCGACGTAGACCTCGAACCCGAAGTCCACCGAGTCGGCGAATTCCTCTAAAAAAGAAGGCCCCGAAAGGGGCCTTCACTTTCTTTTATTCAGACAACCAATCCGGTGCGTAGCGCCCCGAACCCGAGAGGGCCGCGTGCCCGCCCGCAATATATTTGATTGATCGCGAGTTCCGCACGCAAAGAAGGCCACTTAATGTGGCCTTCGTCTTGCGCAGGACTGCCCGAGCAGGCAATCAAATATATTGCGGGCGGGCACGCGGCCCAGTCGGCTTTACGACAGCGCAATACCGCCAAGCCAGCCCCAACGCACGCCAGAGCCAGTACCATAAAAGCTAATGAACGAATCAAGCGACTTAGACGTAATGGCGCCCTCGTTGCTCATTACGATGCCGCCGCCAACGTAGATACCCACATGACCGTAGATAAGGCCCGGAGCACCCGTGCCGCTGTGCGAGGAATCGGCCACGATCATGCCCACCTGCAGCGCCGAGCGGTCGGAGCTATAGCACCAGGCGTTGAACATGTCACACGCGTTGCCGCCAAAATAGCCCACGCCGGCATTGCGGAAGACATTGGTAACCCACGCCGCGCACCAGTTCTGACCCGGCGAAGGCGTGGAGTAGCACGCGTTGACGACGGCCTGCTGCTTGCCCGAGCCGGCATTCTGCTGCGGAGTTCCGGGCGCATACGATCCACCGCCCGAGCTCGAACCACCCGAGTAGGAATTGTTCTTGTTCGCGGCGGCCGCGGCAGCGGCGGCCTTCCTAGCGGCCTCCTCGGCCTGGGCGGCAGCGAGAATCTCGGAATCGCGCTGAGCCATGAGCTCCTTGACGTCGTCGGAAAGACCGTTCAGCACGGTCTGGACTTCTTGCTGCTTGGCCTGCATATCCTGCATCTGAGCCGTCTGCTGGTCCTTGAGTTTCTCCAGGTTGGCCTTTTGTGCTTCGAGCTCGGTCTTCTGCGCGTCGAGCTCAGCCTGAATCGTCTGGATATCCTCGATGGCATCGCGGTCGCTCTTGTTGATCTTCTCAACGTAATGCGCGTTGGCGACGAGTTCCTCAAACGAGCCAGAGGCCAGCAGCAGCGACAGGATGTTCGTACCGCCGGACTTGTAGCTGGCGGCCACGCGATCGGAAAGGTCGTTGCGCTTCTTCTTGAGCTCGGCCTTCTTTTCATCGATCTGGGCCTGCGTGTCGTCAATCTTGCCCTGGACATTCTCGATGTCGTTGAGGGTCTGGGCATTCTTGTTGGCCAGCGCCGCATACTCATTTGCGATGCTGTCGAGCTGGGCCTGAACCTCGTCGAGTTGGGCCTGGGCGGCATTCAATTTATCGGTGGTTTCTTTGGAAGCCTCCGCCGCATGGGCGCGAGTGGGCAGGCCAAAAAGAACTGCCGCGGAAGCGGCGCCGAACAGGGCCTTAAGGGCAGTGCGGCGCGAGAGCTCCTGGGAAAGGATGGAATCGCTGTTTGGTGACATATGTACTCCGTTACATGCTTATTTATATGTCGCTCAACTCATACATATTAGCGTACATATGGCGCGTCCCAACGATTTCCACGAACGGCAGGAAACTACAAGGTCGGCGGCTCGTAAGCAATTGTCAAATTTGAGGTAACAATTGAGCAAGCTCTTATATGAGTACGTTAACATAATCCTCTGCTTTTCCTACAGTGCACCATTTGGGCGTCCCCGCCTGCGCTATACTCCCCTCTAGAAGTGTTCCTGATTCGATAGGAGACTACATGTCCAAAGCACTCGACCCCAAAGACACCTGCGTCCTCGTTACCGGTGGCGCCGGCTTTATCGGCTCGCACACCGTCGTTCAGCTGCTCGAGGGTGGCTACCAGGTCGTCATCGTCGATGATCTCTCCAACTCCAGCGCCGTCGCCGTCGACCGCGTCAAGACCATCGTGGGCGACGAAGCCGCCAAGAACCTCACCTTCTACAAGGCCAACGTGCTCGACCGCGATGCGATGAACAAGATCTTCGATACCCATCAGATCGACCGTGTCATCCACTTTGCCGGCTTTAAGGCCGTCGGCGAGTCGGTGAGCAAGCCCGTCGAGTACTACCACAACAACATCGAGAACACCCTGGTGCTCATCGACGTCATGCGCAACCATGGCTGCAAGTCCATCATCTTCTCGAGCTCCTCGACCGTCTACGGCGACCCGGACAACCCGCCCGTCACCGAGGAAGACCCCAAGAAGCCCGCAACCAACCCCTATGGCTGGACCAAGTGGATGATCGAGCAGATCCTTATGGACGTCCACACCGCCGACCCCGAGTGGGACGTCGTGCTGCTCCGTTACTTCAACCCCATCGGCGCTCATCCGTCGGGCCTGATCGGCGAGGACCCCAAGGGCATCCCCAACAACCTGGTGCCCTATGTCGCCCAGGTCGCCGTGGGCAAGCTCGAGGCCGTTCAGGTCTATGGCAACGACTACCCCACCCCCGACGGCACCGGCGTGCGCGACTACATCCACGTGTGCGATCTGGCCTCTGGTCACGTTGCCGCCCTTAACTGGATGAACGGCAAAACCGGCGTCGAGATCTTTAACCTGGGCACCGGCACCGGCACCTCGGTACTCGAGGTCGTCGCCGCCTTCTCCAAGGCTTGTGGCAAGGAGCTGCCCTACGTGATCCGCGAGCGCCGCGCCGGCGACATCGCTGCCAACTGGTGCGATGCCTCCAAGGCCGAGCGCATGATGGGCTGGAAGGCCCAGTACGACATCGCGGACATGTGCCGCGATAGCTGGAACTGGCAGAGCCACAACCCCAACGGCTTCGCCGACGCCGAGTAGCAAAAACCTACATACCGCTCTTGCCCCGATCTCACGTTGTGAGGTCGGGGCTTTTTCATGGCATGTAACCATTCGCCGAAAATCGACCAACTTTTTTATCTTGCCTGTACATGTTTAAACAACATGTTTTACAATAGGCGTATCGAATCAGAACATCGGAGGCGGACTGCACACCCATCGGCAGGCCGACCCCACAACAAGAAGGTTGGTGAGCGCATTCATGGAGCGTGCAAGCGGCGTCCTCATGCCCGTCTCATCTCTGCCCGGACCATACGGAATCGGCGGCTTTGGCTGGAATGCCTACGACTTCGTCGATTTTCTCGCCTCGTGCAAACAACATTACTGGCAGATTCTGCCCCTTACGACGACCAGCTATGGCGATTCGCCCTATCAGTCGTTCTCGGCCCGCGCAGGCAACCCCAACTTTATCGACTTTGCCGAGCTTATCGAGGCAGGGTATCTGGAGCAGCGCGATATCGATGGCGTGTATCTGGGATCCGACCCCAGCAATGTCGACTACGGTGCCATCTTTGGTGGCCGCCGTCAGATTCTCGACCGCGCCGCCGAGCGCTTTGCTGCCGACAAGCCGGCCGATTTCGATGACTTTATCCAGGCCAACGAGGACTGGCTCATCCCCTACTGTGAGTTCATGACCGTCAAAGAGGAGTGCGGTCTCAAGGCGTTTTGGGAGTGGCCCGCGGAGCTCCGCACCCGCGGCGAGGCTTCCGCCAAGGTCTGCGCCGACCATCCGGCGCGTATGCTCTACCACCAGATGACGCAGTACTTCTTCGATCGCCAGTGGAGCCGCCTCAAGGCCTATGCCAACGAGCGCGACATTCTCATCATCGGCGACCTGCCCATCTATGTCTCGCGTGACTCCGTCGAGATGTGGGCGACGCCTGAGCTCTTTAAGATCGACACCGCCGGCAATCCCGTGAGCGTCGCCGGCACGCCGCCCGACCAGTTCTCGGCCACCGGCCAGTACTGGGGCAACCCCATCTACGACTGGGACGCCATGGAGTCCGACGGCTTCTCCTGGTGGGAGGGCCGCATTCGCGCCGCCCTCGACATGTACGACGTCATCCGCCTGGATCACTTCCGCGGCTTCGAGGCCTATTGGGAGGTGCCGTTCTCCTCGCCCGATTCGTCCTACGGTTCGTGGACGCAGGGTCCCGGCCTCAAGTTCTTCAAGACGCTCGAGGAAAAGCTCGGCACGCTGCCCATCATCGCCGAGGACCTGGGCTTCCTCACCCCCGGCGTCATCGACATGCGCGACAACTCGGGCTTCCCCGGCATGAAGATCCTGCAGTTTGCCTTTGAGGGCACCAACTCGTACTACCTGCCGCATAACTACATCGCCAACACCGTCGCCTATGTGGGCACCCACGATAACGAGACGGCGCGCGGTTGGTTTGAGGGAACGGCCACCCCGCGTCAGCGCGAGCAGGCAGCCCTGTACACCCATCAGCAGGCCGGCGAACCCATGGCAGATGCACTCAATCGCACCATCGCCGCCAGCGTGAGCGACACGTGCATCTACACCATGCAGGACCTGCTCAACTTGGGCAACGAGGCGCGCATCAACACCCCTGCCACGTTGGGCGGCAACTGGACCTGGCGCATGCTCGACGGCGCCATCACCCGCGAGCTCGAGCACAAACTCACCGACTGGACCGAGACCTACTTCCGCATCCCGTCGGAAGCCGAAATCGAGCTTCCTCAATAGGAGCTACCGCGCCCGACCCCTCCCCACCGTGCGGACGCGCTTGCTTTTTCCCGCGCGAGGCCACCCCAATCCCCTCGCGCGGGCTTCTTATGAATTGCAGACATGAAACAACCCATCACAGGAGAAAACATGCCCCAAATTAACCTCATGGAACTCGCCGAGCAGTCTTTTGGCACCTCGCTCGAGCAGCTCGACGACCGTCGCATTTACAAGCTGCTGGTCAAACTCGTGCAGGAGCGCTCCGCCGCCTGCCCGCTCAACAACGGCAAGAAAAAGCTCTATTACATTTCCGCCGAATTTTTGATCGGCAAGCTGCTCATCAACAACATGATCGACCTCGGCATCTACGATGAGGTTAAGGACCAGCTCACCGCCGCAGGCCACGACCTCAACAAGATCGAGGAGTTCGAGGTCGAGCCGTCGCTCGGCAACGGCGGCCTGGGCCGCCTGGCCGCATGCTTCCTGGATTCCATCGCCACGCTGGGCTTGACCGGCGATGGCGTGGGCCTCAACTATCACTACGGCCTGTTCCGTCAGCGCTTTGTCGACAACCAGCAGAAGGCCGTCCCCGACGAGTGGCTCGGTGAGCAGGACATCCTAGTCGACGACGGCCGCTCCTACACCGTCGAGTTCGGCGATTTTGCCGTTACCTCCAAGCTCGTCAACATCGACGTGCCCGGTTACGGCCAGCCCACCAAGAACCGTCTGCGCCTGTTCGACCTGGCGAGCGTCGACGACGGCCTGGTCCCCGGCAGCTCCATCGACTTCGACAAGACCGAGATCGCCAAGAACCTCACCTTGTTCCTCTACCCCGACGATTCCGACGAGCAGGGCCGCCTGCTTCGCATCTATCAGGAGTACTTCATGGTGAGCAACGCCGCCCAGCTCCTGATCGACGAGGCCGTCGAGCGCGGCAGCAACCTGCACGATCTGGCCGACTACGCCGTGGTCCAAATTAACGACACGCACCCCACCATGGTCATCCCCGAGCTCATTCGCTTGCTCACCACCGAGCATGGCATCGAGTTTGACGAGGCCGTGACCATCGTACGCTCCATGGTCGCCTACACTAACCACACGATCCTTGCCGAGGCGCTCGAGAAGTGGCCGCTCGCCAGCCTGCAGAAGGTCTCCCCTGCCATCGCCGACATTATCGTCAAGCTCGATGAGATCGCGAAAGCCGAGCACGATGACCCGCGCGTCGCCATCATCGACGAGCACGACACCGTCCACATGGCCCACATGGACATCCACTTTGGCTTCTCCATCAACGGCGTAGCCGCCCTCCACACCAAGATCCTGGAGGACACCGAGCTTCATCCGTTCTACGAGATCTATCCCGAGAAGTTCTCCAACAAGACCAACGGCATCACCTTCCGCCGCTGGATCCATGGAGCCAACCCCGCGCTCGCCAGCCTGCTCGACGATGTAATCGGCACCGACTGGCGCAGCACCGGCGATCTGAACAAACTCGCCAAGTTCGCCGACGACAAGGACGTTCTTGAGCGCCTGGCAGCCACCAAGGTCGAGGCCAAGGCCATCATGCGCCAGTTCATGGCGCTCGAGCAGGGCGTGACCATTCCCTCCAACGCCATCATCGACGTCCAGGTCAAGCGCATCCACGAGTACAAGCGTCAGCAGATGCTCGCGCTCTACATCATCTGGAAGTACTTCGATATCAAGAACGGCAACAGGCCTAAGCACCCTGTCACCATCATCTTTGGCGGCAAGGCGGCGCCTGCCTACACTATCGCGCAGGACATCATCCATCTGATCCTGACGCTGTCGCAGTGGATTGCAAACGACCCCGACGTGGCTCCCTACCTGCAGGTTGTCATGATCGAGAACTACAACGTCACCGCCGCCGAGCGCGTGATCCCCGCCGCTGACATCTCCGAGCAGATCAGCCTGGCCTCCAAGGAGGCGAGCGGCACCTCCAACATGAAGTTCATGCTCAACGGCGCCCTAACCCTGTGCACGCTCGACGGTGCCAACGTGGAGATTGCCGAGCTCGTGGGCGACGAGAACATCTATACCTTTGGTGCCTCGTCCAAACAGGTCGAGCAGCTCTACGCCGACGGCACCTACAACGCCGGTGCGCTCTACCGCAAGCCCGGCATTAAACTGCTGGTGGACTTCATCACCAACCCGGCCTTTATGGCAACCGGCAACGCCGAGCGCCTGCAGCGCCTGCACGACGACATTAAGGGCAAGGACTGGTTTATGGCCCTGCTCGACATTGAGGAGTACATCCAGACCAAGGAGCGCGTGCTGGCCGACTACGAGGACCAGGACGCCTGGATGCGCAAGGCGCTCATCAATATCGCCAACGCCGGCACCTTCTCGTCCGACCGTACGATCTCCCAGTACAACGACGAGATCTGGCACCTGAGCTAATTCGGTTTCATCGCCCATCCTCTTGAAAACGGAGCCACGGCAACGCGGCTCCGTTTTTTGTGCCCGCACGTTACCCTGTGATCCGACTCGGCCAAACAATCTCGATCCATAACAACTACTCAACCAAAACGGTCCCAGCTGTTACAGATTGAGACATACCGGCCCCTCCCCTTGGGTTTATCTCAATCTGTAACATCTAGCAGGTGAAATTCGCCTTTGGTGTTACAGATTTAGATGAAATGGTTAGCTCAGCGGAACCGCCTCGATCTGTAACATCTAACGTCCGAAATCGGCCCTATCCGTTACAGATCGAGACAAACGACCGGTCAGACAGTCCCAACACAAAGAAAGGCTCCCCTCTCGCCCAGTGGACGGGAGGGGAGCCTTATATGTGACCGCGGCAAAAGGATGGCAAAGCCGCAGTCGCCCAAAGGGAGGGCCTGGATGCACCGGGCCTAGATAAGGTTCTTGCCAGACACCTTATCGAAGAGATGAGTCGCGTTCTTCTCGAACTTGAACCAGATGGGGTCGCCAGCCTTGAGCGCGCCCTTGGCCTCGAGGTCGACGACGGGGATAATCAGGACAAACTGGCCGTCGGGAGCGGTCACGTGGACATGCTCGGTCGAGCCCATGAGCTCGGTCACCTCGACGGTGCCCTGGAGCGCACCCTCCTCGCCCTTGTCGGCAAGCAGAATCTGCTCGGGACGCACGCCGGCCGTGATCTCCTTCACGTCGCCGCCGTCCCAGTTGAGAGCAAGCTGAGCGCAGGTCTCGGGGGCGAGCGCCACGTTCATATCCTCGGTCTTGACGGTAAAGCCGTTGCCCGAGCGCACCAGCTGGGCATCGAAGAAGTTCATCTGCGGCACGCCGATAAAGCCGGCGACGAAGATGTTCGCGGGATGGTTGAAGACCTCCTGCGGGGTGGCGATCTGCTGGACGACGCCATCCTTCATGACCACGATACGGTCACCGAGGGTCATAGCCTCGGTCTGGTCGTGAGTAACATAAATGAACGTGCCCTTGATCTCATGACGCAGCTTAATGAGCTCGGCGCGCATCTGGTTACGAAGCTTAGCATCCAGGTTGGACAGGGGCTCGTCCATCAGAAAGACCTTGGGGTCACGTACGATGGCGCGGCCGATGGCGACACGCTGACGCTGGCCGCCGGAGAGTGCCTTGGGCTTACGGTCAAGATACTCGGTAATACCCAGGATCTCGGCAGCGGAGCGAACCTTGCGGTCGATCTCGTCCTTGGGGACCTTCTTGAGCTCGAGCGTAAACGCCATGTTCTCGTACACCGTCATATTGGGGTACAGAGCATAGCTCTGGAACACCATGGCGATGTCGCGGTCCTTGGGAGCGACGTCGTTGACGCGCTTGCCGTCGATGAGCACGTCGCCCGAGGTGATATCCTCCAGGCCGGCGACCATGCGCATCGTCGTGGACTTACCGCAGCCAGAAGGGCCAACGAGGACGATGAACTCCTGGTCGTGAACGGTGAGGTTGAAGTCCTCTACAGCGAGCACACCGTCCTCGGTAACCTTGAGGTTGTGCTTCTTCTCCTCGGTTTTCTTCTTTTTGCCAAAGAAACCCTTCTTTTTTGACTCGTTGTTGGGATACACCTTCTGAACATGTTTGAGAACGATCTCGGCCATGTCTTTACCTTTCGATACGCGGCGCCGCGCTGAGAGGCGCCGCCAAAACTTGCAAAACAGTTACGGCATCAGCCCTTGACGGCACCTGCCACAACGCCGTCAATGATGTACTTCTGGCAGAAGATGTACATGATGACGATGGGGATGACGACCATCATGATGCAGGCCATCATGGGGCCGAGCTCGACGTGGCCATAGCCGCCACGGAAGTACTGGATCAAGATAGGAATGGTCTTGTACTTGGTGGAGTCGAGCGTAAGGTAGGGCAGCAGGTAGTCGTTCCAGACCCACATGGTCTCGAGGATGCCGACCGAAAGATAGGTGGGCTTCATGATGGGAAGGACGATCTTAAAGAACACCTGAACCGGGTTGCAGCCGTCAATCATGGCCGCCTCCTCGATCTCGAGCGGGATGTTCTTTACAAAGCCGGCGAACATAAAGACCGCCAGGCCCGCGCCAAAGCCCAGATAGATAAAGCAGATGTTGAACGGCGTGTTGAAGCCGATGCGGTCCGCCAAATTGGACAGCGTGAACATGAGCATCTGGAACGGTACGACCATCGAGAACACGAACAGGTAATAGAAGAAGTTCGAGATCTTGCTGTTGACGCGAACCACGTACCAAGCGCACATGGAGCAGCACACCAAGATCAGCACGACCGACGTGACCGTGATAATGAGCGAGTACATAAATGCCGAGGCAAAACCCTGCTCGTTAAGAGCGTGCACGTAGTTTGCAAGGCCGTTGAACGTCTCGGGCGTGAGCAGGTCGAACGCCGTGGTGGTGCTGATTGCGGTCGCTTTCTTAAAGGAATTGAGCGCAATCATGAACACGGGGTAGATCCATGCGAGCGACAGGATCGTAAAGAAGATCGAGAGCGCGCGGTTGATAGCCTTATCGCGTTTCATTACTGCTGCACCTCCTTGGACCTCGTGGCCTTAAGCTGAATCATAGAGATGGCGACGACCAGGATGCAGAAGATAACTGCCTTGGCCTGACCGATGCCCTGCCATGCGATGCCGGCACGCGAGTAGAACGTGTTGTAGATGTTCAGGGCGAGCATCTCGGTGGAGTGCGCCGGAGCGCCACCGGTAAGGGCGAGGTTCTGATCGAACAGCTTAAAGCCGTTGGTGATGGACAGGAACAGGCAGATAGTGATGGTCGGCATCAGATTGGGGATCTTAACCTTCCAGAACGTCTGCCATGCCGTGGCACCGTCAACCTTGGCGGCCTCGATGTAATCGGACGGAATGGACTGCAGACCGGCAATGTAGATGATCATCATGTAGCCGACCTGCTGCCACAGGGTCAGGATGATAAGGCCCCAGAAGCCAGCAGCAGAGTTAAGGGCTATGAGCTGGGCGCCCACGTTGGAGAGCAGACAGTTGATCAGAATCTGCCAAATGTAGCCCAGCACGATGCCGCCGATCAGGTTAGGCATAAAGAAGATCGTACGGAAGATGTTGGTGCCCTTGAGCGCCTTGCGGGTGAGCGCCTGCGCGATGGCGAGGGCAATCACGTTGATGAGCACCGTCGACAGGAAGGCAAACGCCACCGTAAAGAAGAACGACGTAGCAAACTGCGGATCGGACAGCGCGCGCACGTAGTTCTCGATACCGACAAAATGCGCGTTGTTAATGGTAATAAACTGGCAGAACGAGAGATAGAAGCCCTGGATAAAGGGGATCACGAACCCGATCATAAACGCCAGGCACGTGGGCAGCATAAAGAGCGGCCACCAGCGTTTGAGTGCTTTGCCCATAAAAGGGTCCTTTCAATATGCAGGGGGCGGGCAAACCTACGTCTGCCCGCCCCCTGTCGCTAATCAGATAGCTTGGGCAGCAACTGCTTACTCGGAAGCAGCCTTCTCGGTCTTCCAGCCATCGACGAAGGCGTTCTTGACGCCGTCCCACTTGGTGTTGTCGGCAGCATAAGCGATGAGAGCCTGCTTGAGGTTCTTCTTCCACTCCTCGGAGGGGATGTAAACGAAGTCCCAAGCGACGGTCTTCTTGCCGTCCTTGGCCATAGCAACGGCCTGCTGCGAGAAGACGTTGGTGGTCTCCTTAGCGCTCTTGAACGGGGCGGTCAGACCCATCTTGTCAGCGATGATGCTGGTGGCGGTGTCAGAAGTGACGCACCAATACATGAAGTCCTCGGTGGCCTTCTGGGCATCCTCGGAAGCCTGGGAGCTGACGCACCAGTAGTTCTCGCCGCCGGAGCACAGGCCCTGGTTCTCCTCGCCGTCGACACCGATGTAGATCGGCAGCATGCCGAGCTGGTCGTCGGTCATACCGGCCTTGGTGAGGTCGGCGTAGGCCCAAGAGCCGTTCTGGTAGAAGACGGCCTTGCCAGTTGCGAACTCGTTGGTGGCGTCGTCACCGGTCTTGGAGGCGAGCTGCGAAGGATCGCAGGTGGAGTCGGTGATATACAGGTCGAAGATCTGCTTAAAGTTGTCGAGATACTCGCCCTTGATCTCGTCGTCCTCCTGATTGTGCTCCTTCTCGAACTCGTAGTAGAGCGGGAGGTTGGCGAGGTGGGTGGTGTAGCGCCAGCTGGAGGAGTCATCCATGCCGGCGGAAGTGAAGGCACCGTCAACGCCGAGCTCGTCCTTGCGGGCCTGGATGTCATCGGCGCAAGCCTTCAGCTTGTCGAAGGAGTTGATGTCCTCGGCCTTGTAGCCGGCCTTCTCGAGGAGCTCCTTGTTGTAGATGATGCCGTAGCTCTCCTGAACCCAGTCGATACCCAGATCCTTGCCGTCGGACTGCAGCGCCAGGGAGTCGTCGATGAGCTCACCGCGGAGCTTGGTGTCGGAAAGATCGGCGCAGTAGTCCTTCCAGTTCTTAAGGCCGGTGGGGCCGTTGACCTGGAACAGCGTCGGAGCGGAGCTCTTGGACATCTCGGACTTGAGCTTCTCCTCGTAGGTGTTGGAGGCGGCGGTCACGATCTTGACCTCGACGCCCTTCTCCTTCTTGTACGCCTTGGCGATCTCCTTCCACTCCTTGTCGACCTCAGGCTTAAATTGGAGGAAGTAGACCTCGGCAGCGTCACCAGAAGCAGAGGAGCCGGAGCCGGCAGAACCACCACAGCCCACGAGACCCAGACCAAGAACCGCAGCCGCGGAGCCAGCGAAGCCCAGGAACTGCCTTCTGCTCATTTCGTTCTTCATTACAATCCACCCTTTCACACCGTGGCGGCACCCTTTGCCGCCGCCTTCGGAGATTGGCTCGGGGACTTTGCCCCTTTTGCTGATTTGTACAATACGCTATTTGGCTAGTTGTTTGAACAAGTATTACTAGAGCGGTAGAAAAACTTCGGTGAACGGTAATTTCGACTTGATACTTGACAAGTTTTGTATAAACAATTATTTGTTATCGAATGCAGAGAAAACGCCCGATCAAGCCGATGCATCGTCGGTTTGACCGGGCGTTTTCGCTTTGAGGGCATGAGTCTCGTCAGGCTGCGAGCTAGCCGGCTATCGCTTGGAATTGACGCGGTAATGGAAGATCTCGGGGTGTGTGCGGGCATGCGTGACCTCGAACAAGATGCCGTCCGAGGTGTACGACTGGCTCTCCATAACGGCGACGCAGTTGTACTTGCCAAGGTCCAGATAGCTGCAGTCCTCATCGTTGGCGAGCTCGACACTCACCGTACGACGGCTCGCCATCACTTTGACGCCGCGCTTGTGCTCCAGATAGCCGTAGATAGAATCCGCCGCGATCTCGGGGGTCAGGCCCTTGGCGACCGACGCCAAAAAGTAGCCATGGTCCACTTGGCGCGCGCTGCCGTTGAGGCTTCGGACACGCACTACGCGAATCAGCTCCTCGCCCACCTTAAAGCCCAGGCGGCGAGAGAGTTGCTCAGTGCAAATCAAATGTTCAAAAGACTTGACCTCGGTCGATGCGACGGCATTGTTGCGTTTTGCGAACTCGCCAAACGACTCAACCTCTTCGAGTGCGCCCAGCATGTCGGTTTCGCCCTTAAGCCAAATAACGCGCACGCCCTTACCGTGTATAGGCTGCACAAACATCTGGTCGGCCAGCATGCTCAAGGCGCGTCGAACGGTATTGCGCGTGCAGCCAAACTCCGCGGTCAGCTCGGCTTCGGTTGGCAGCATCTCCTGAAACGCATAGGTCCCGTCGATGATGCGCGAACGGATCTCGCGGTAGATTCCTTCGTAAATCGCTTTTGGCATGATTTCACCTCTAATGAATATGTATGGCTAGGCACGATAGCATTTCTTAAAGTTGTTTAAACCGATTATCGGTAAAGCACGGATTATTTACCGTCGACGGTTCCCCCGAAACCCAAATCGGACCGAATCAAAACCGTCAATGCGGCAAGCAGCCAGTCCTCTACAATGAGTTCATTGTTTAAACGTTCTTGCTCGCACAGCATGTTGCATCCGGAAGGCATATTATGCTGCAGAAAATCCAACGTTTTGGCGGAGCCATGTTCGCGCCCGCCATGCTGTTTTCTATATCAGGCCTCATGGTCGGCATCTCCGCCCTCGCCACGACCGTAGACATCGTCGGCGATCTCGCCGTATACGGAACCCCTTGGTACGTTTTCTGGACCATCATCCAGCGCGGCTCGTGGACGGTCTTTAAACGTCTCCCGCTCCTTTTTGCCGTAGCGCTGCCTATCGGTCTTGCCCAAAAGCAACCGGCACGCTGCTGCCTCGAGGCACTCGTGGCCTATTTTGCCTATTGCTTCTTTTTGAGCGAGATCATTAAGCTGAGCGGAGACAACCTTGGGCTTAAGTACCCGTCATCTTTGACCCCCGCCAACGGTATCACCGTCATCGACGGCATCAAGACGCTCGACACCGGCATTATCGGCCCGCTGGTGGTATCGGCAACCGTCGTCGCCATCCATGACCGCTTCTACGATGCCAAGGTTCCCGATTGGCTCGGCACCTTCTCGGGCTCCTCGCTGGTCTACCTCATCAGCTTTTTTGCCGTGTTTGCCCTTGCCGCTATCTCGGCCGCCATCGTGCCCTCCGTATACGCAATGACCGAAACGCTGCGCCATGCACTTACGAGCGTCGGCCCCTTTGGCGTGGGCATCTTTGTGTTTTTGGAGCGAGCGCTCGAGCCCATGGGGCTGCACCACCTGCTCTACATGCCGATCTACTACGACAACCTGGTCATTAACGACGGCATCTACGCCACGTGGAGCAGCTTGCTCCCCATCCTCTCCCATAGCACGCGCCCCCTTAATGAACTTGCGCCGTGGGCCGGTTTTACCGCCACCGGCTGGGTCAAGCTCTTTGGCCTTCCCGCCATCGCAGCCGCGTTCTACTCCACCGCAAAACCCGAGCGCCGCGCCGGCCTCAGGGTCATCCTTGTTCCCGCCATCATCGCCTCGGTGGTTTGCGGCGTTACCGAGCCACTCGAGTTTCTCTTTATGTTCACCCACCCCGGGCTCTTTTTTCTCTACGCCGTCTTATCGTCTTGCCTTGCCACAACCATGAATCTCTTTGGCATCGTCGGCATCTTCTCGGGCGGCCTCATGGAGATGGCAGCCTTCAACTTTATTCCGCTCATGCGCACGCATGCCGGTGCCTATCTTTTGGCGCTCGGTATCGGCCTTGCCTTTAGCCTCATCTTTTTTGTTAGTTTTCGAGCACTCATCTTGATCTATGACCTTAAGACGCCGGGCCGCGAGGATCATGTCGCCAATCGCGCGGCAATCGATCGTTTAACGGAAAGCGGCTTTGCCAAAGAGCAATCTCCCAATGACGAGGTCAATAGTCGATCCGATCAAGATCACATCCTCGCTGAGCGGGTAATTCAGCTTTTAGGTGGTGTTGGCAATATTGTGGGCGCAACCAACTGTGCCACGCGCCTGCGCGTCGAGGTCGCAGACCCTTCCATCGTTGCAGATAACGCGTCGTTTGTCGCGGTGGGCGCCAAGGGCCTCATCATTACGGGCAAGACCGCCCAGGTGATCATCGGCATCTCCGTTCCCCGCGTCAAAGAGCACTTTGATCGGATTATGGGGCTCGAACCGGGTTTTGCACTCGCCGCCTCGCCTTCTCATGTCGTCGACGCCGCCAAAAAGCATGGCAATGTCTGCTTCTTCGACATCGACGGTACGCTCGCCTGGCAAGATCCCAAACTTGCCCAAGAGCTCCCCGAGGGCGAGCGAGATCTTTCCCCCTATCCCAACGAGACGGTTGCGCAGGCAATTCGTACATTTGTCGCCAACGGCAACAAGGCCTTTATCTGCACGGGGCGTACCCCCAGCTGCATCCATCCTAAGCTGCTCGAGCTGCCGTGGACGGGCGTCGTGTGTCTCGCGGGCGGTTACGCCGAACTCGAGGGACGCGTTGTGCGAAATGCAGCCATAAACCCTGGTCTGCTACAGCGCCTCGCTCCCTATCTCGAGCAATCGGGTGAGGTCATTCGCTTTGAGGGTATCGATCGCGTGGTGCGCATGAGTGCAGATGCCCCCGAGACGTGCGGATACGCACGCACCGTGGGCGACGCCGTCACGCAACTTGAGCACTACAACGCCTATAAAATTCTTATGTCCACACCACTTGCCAACCGCATCGCCCAAGATGAAGAGCTTGGACCTCTGCTCTGTTTCAACGAGCTCGAGCTCGAGGTCACAGAAATCTCGCCTCGTGAGTACACCAAACGGGCCGGAATCAGCGCCGTACTTGACGCCCTGGGACCAGATCACGGCACCGTGTACGGCATTGGCGACGCGAGCAACGACATCGCCCTCATGGAGGCGGTCGATGTTGGCATCGCCATGGGCAACGCGCCGGACTTTCTCAAGGAAAAGGCCGACTACGTAACCGACAGCTTTGACCACGACGGCGTCGTCACCGCGCTCGAACACTTTGGGCTTATCTAGCCGAGCCCCTTGCCGCGTTTGTAGCCGCAAGACTCAATCGTCTTCAACCGCCGCGCTCGACGCCCTAATGTGGCAATATGTTGTCTGCATAATGCAACGATGCAACCTAAGAAAGAATGCGAGAACCCGTGTCCAGTCCGTTTACCAGCTTTTTAGCCCAGCACTTTGACCAGATTAACGACTATCTGGCCACGTTCTTTGACGGACAGGCGACCTCTGCCGATATCGAGCGCTACCTGTACGCGCCGCTCTCGGCTTTTACGGCCAACGCCGGCAAGCGCCACCGTCCGCTTATCTGCATGCTCGCCGCAACCGCAGTGGGCGGTAGCTTTGAGAGCGCCCGCAGCGCCGCGGCAGCTATCGAGCATTTCCAGTCGGGCGCGCTCATCCACGACGACATCGCCGATAACGGCCAGCTGCGCCGCGGCAAGCCCTGCATGCACCTCACCGAGGGCACGGGCCTTGCCATCAATTGTGGCGACCTGGCGCTCACCATGGTCACCAAGACGGTTCTCGACGACCCCACGCTCGAGCCCAACGTAAAACTCCGCGTGCTCCACGAGCTCACCGAGATGATCGTCCGCACTATCGAGGGCCAGGCGCTCGACTTGGGCTGGGTCCGTGACGGGCGCTTTGACATCTCGGTCGACGATTATCTGGACATGGCGACGCACAAGACCGCGTATTACAGCGGAGCCACGCCGCTTGCCACCGGAGCCATTATCGGCGGCGGCAGCGATGAGCAAATCGAAGCGCTGCGCGCCTTTGGCCTGCACACGGGCCTTGCCTTTCAGATTCAGGACGACCTGCTCAACCTTGTCGGCACTAAGGAAGCCGCCAACAAGGACTTCCGTACCGACATCACCGAGGGTAAGCGCACGCTCGTTGCCGTTCACGCCCTCTCCGATGAGCGCTATCACAACGAGATTGAAGCGATCCTCTCCTCGGGCACCGAGGACCCCGCGCAGCTCGCACGCGCCGTGGAAATCTTCCAAGAGACCGGCTCCATCGATTACGCCCACGCCTACGCGCTGGACCTGACCGCTAAAGCCAAGGCCGCCATCGAGGACGTTTCGCTCGACCCGCATGCACGCGAACTGTTCCTCTCCATGGCAGATTTCTTTGTGGAGCGCCTTAACTAGCGGGGGTTATAAAACCTGTCAGCAGCGTATTTGGGTACAACTTGCTACACTGTTGAGTGCATGTTTATGCATCCCTTTGCGTTGTCTATCCGACACACGCTCAAATAGTACGAATGGTACGCCGAAAGGGGTTCGTTCATGGAACCTATTACAACGGGCATGCAGGGAGCAGCCGTCGAGGACGTCCAGTCCCGCCTTCTGCAGCTCGGCTATACAATCGATGACACCGAGGTTGCCGACAAGCGCTTTGGCACCACCACCGAACAGGCTGTTGGCACCTTTAGGCTCGATAGCGGCCTTGCCGCTGGCTGTGCCGTCGATATCCCCTGCTGGAGCGCTCTGGTCGACGCCTCGTATAAACTGGGCGACCGCACGCTCTATCTGCGTATGCCCAATTTCCATGGTGCCGACGTGCAGGCCCTGCAGAAGGCGCTTAACGTTTTGGGCTTTGCCTGCGGCGAGGACGATGGCTACTTTGGCCCTCACACCGAGGCGGCCCTTCAGCAGTTCCAGGAAAACGTCGGTCTGTTTGCCGACGGTATGGCTTTCCAGGATACCTACGCCTACATCAACCGCCTGCACCACGTATGGGAGGGTAAGCCTTCGGTGACCGAGGCCGAATCGCGCATCGGCTTTGCCCGCGCGGCCAACGTACTCGAGCGTTTCCAGATTGCCGTCATCGGCGAGGACCCTATCGCGCGCAGCGTAGCGTCGCGCATGTGGAACATCGCCACGGCGACGACCGACAACAGCGGTATGATGCTTTGCGATTCCGAGGTTCCGACCGACGTTGACCTGGTGCTCGAGATCGCAAGCGACGAGCTGCCCGCCGACGCCGCTCCGCGCGCCACGATTGCCCTCGCCGAGTGCCACAACCTGGCCCAGCGCATCCGCACCGCCAATGTCGCCGCACAGCAAAAGCCCGCGCGCATCCGCATTGAGCTCACGGGCATGACGCGCTACAACGGCACCTTCACTGCTAGCGACGCCCAGACGCTCGCGGTACGCCTGCTCGATGGCGTTTGCGATGCCCTCGCAGATTAGGTAAACTAGACGAGTTGCTTTTGGCAACACCCATACTGGGACGTAGTTCAACGGTAGAACTCCGGTTTTTGGTGCCGGCTGTTGGGGGTTCGAATCCCTCCGTCCCAGCCCTTAAGAACATAGCGCCCCCGGCCCTTATGAACTGCCTCCCATTTCTTGGACACAAGAAATGGGAGGCTTTTTTATGGCTGGA